>NZ_JBMPOQ010000003.1:0-184962 GCF_049340505.1 Undibacterium sp. Dicai25W
ATCAGCCAGAAGTTCACCTGCGTCCGAACGCAGTCGTACCGTACAAATCGGTCGCTGCTGTAATGGCTGCAGCTCAACGTCTGGGTGTGACCAAAATCGGTATGGTCGGCAACGAGCAGTTCTTGAAGTGATCTGTACATTTAATGTGATTTGAGCACTTCAATGTTTAAGTCTTGATGTATGATAGAAAATTGGCAGGGTAACCCCTGCCTTTTTTCATATTTGCAGAGATCTGTGCTTTCTCTTTTGGGAAATCTGCACGATTTTTGAGTTTATTTAATTTATTGATTGAGAGATCAACATATGAAGCAACTTCGCTTGTCTCGTATCGCTGTATTGGTTGCAGCGATTGGTTTTGCTGCCGCGCCAGAATTAACTAATATTGCTGCCAATACTGCCCACGCAGATGAAGCAATGCGCCCTGAAATTGGTCGTATTGTCCAGGCTTCCAGTGAGTTGTATAAGGCGAAAAAGTACAAAGACGCTTTATCAAAAATCCATGAAGCTGATAGCGTTAGCGGTAAGACGGTGAATGAGAATTTCACGATAGAACGTATGCGTTTGTCGATTGCATCTGCTGCGGGTGACAATGACGCGGTGATACGTTCAGCTGAAGCGATTGTAGCTGCTGCGAAGTTGCCATCCAAAGAGCAATTGCAAATGATTCAGGTTTTGGCGAATGCTTACTATAAAGCAGGCAATTATTCCAAAGCGGCTTCTACCTACAACCGTTATTTTGCTGAAGGCGGTACCGATCAGTCTTTGCGTCCATACATGATTCAAGCAATGAATCAAGGTGGCGATAGTTCTAAAGCTTTAAAAGAAGTCATGGCCGATATGGCCGCTGATGAAAAAGCTGGTCGTGCGCCAAGCTTGTCGAATCTCGAGTTCTATGCCAATGCGGCATTGAAACAAAAAGATATGGCTGGCTATTCCAGTGCGCTGGAAAAAATGATTACCTACTACAACAAAAAAGAATACTGGGTTAACCTGCTCAATAATATCGAGCGCAAACCTGGCTACTCTGAACGTTTGAAATTGGATTTGTATCGTTTGAAAATCGCGCTCGGTCAAGTGACCAAAACGTCTGATTTTATGGATTCTTCTTTGATGGCCATTCAAGCCGGTTTCCCAGCTGAAGCCAGCAAAATAATCGACGCTGGTTACAAGGCTGGTGCCTTGGGTGCTGGTGCTGATGCAGAGCGTCACAAGCGTTTGCGCGATATGGCGACCAAAGCTCAGGCGGAAGCCGATAAGGGCTTGGCGGCAGCTCAGGCTGATGCGCAGCAAAGCAAAGATGGTACAGGCTTATTGAACATTGGTTATGCTAATGTTACTGCTGGTAAGTTTGACCAAGGTCTGGCGATGATGGAAGAGGGCATCAAGAAAGATAGCCTGAAGCACGTTGATGACGCGAAGTTACACTTAGGTATTGCGCAATTGCAAGCTGGTAAAAAAGCAGCTGCGATCAAAACTTTGAAAACAGTCCAAGGCAATGATGGTACTGCAGATCTGGCTCGCTACTGGATTATTTATGCTAACCAATCTGGTAAGTAATTGATTCGATAGTTGAATCTGGGCGGAGGGCAACCCGCTGGGCAAAAAAAAGGGAGGCAATTTAATTGCCTCCCTTTTTTATATCATCTTAATTATTTTAGCCGTGACGTTTTTTTGTCGTCTTCGCGTGCGCAACGATTGTATGGGAATTGCGCATCGTCGCTTGTGCTCTGACTGCTGGTTTACCGTGTGACGCCACTGTTGTACGGGCGGCTTTATTAAAAACGGGCACCTGTAAATGCAAGGTTTGGCCCGTCGTGACGGAATCGTGTTTTAAATTATTCCAGCTACGTACGTCGGCAATGCTGACCTGATATCGTTTGGCAATCGAGTTCAAATTATCTCGCTTACCGACTTTATAGGTAATTTGTCGCGTGGTAACTGACTTTTCAATCACCAACTGTGCTTTGTCTGCCAATTCCGGGGCAATATCTTTATCTTCGTTCTTGTCAGATTTTGGAACCAGAATCGTTGATCCTGCTTTTACCAGCATCTTTGCTGGGATCAGGTTCACGTCTCGCAATAACTCTGGTTTAACACCTATGCGGGATGCCAGGTTTTCGATTTTTTCAGTTTTTTGTACTGAAAGTGTTGACCAACTCGATAATGGACCTTGCCACTTGCTTAAATTCTCTTTGAATAGTGTTGCATTATCGGTAGGTAATAAAATTTTGGTGTTACTACTGCCAGTAATTACTGGACGATTAAATTGCGGATTTAACGCGTTAAATTCGTCCAGAGACAGTTCAGCCAGTTGTGCCGCAACCCGGACATCGATATCACGTGTTTTATCGACACTGACAAAATACGGCTGATTTTCAAGCTTTGGTAAAGCGAGATTGAACTGTTCAGGATGGGCAATAATATTTTTGACTGCTTGCAGCTTAGGCAAATAGTTTCGAGTTTCCGGCGGCATCAATGCCGACATACTGTCGAAATCAACTGGTAAACCTAAGGCTTGCTGCTTTTTAATCGCACGCTGTACCGAACCTTCTCCCCAGTTGTAGGCAGCGAGCGCCAGCTGCCAGTCGCCGAACATGCCATGCAGACGTTCGAGATAGTTCAATGCTGCGTCGGTAGAATCAAGGACACCGCGGCGTTCATCCTTAAACATATTTTGTTTAAGATTAAAATCCTTACCGGTTGCCGCCATGAACTGCCACATACCAGTCGCTTTGGTGGTCGAAATTGCTTGCGGATTAAATGCGGATTCAATGAAAGGTAGTAATGCCAATTCAGTTGGCATCCCACGTTTCTCCAACTCTTCAACCACGTGGTACAAATAGCGTGATCCTCGTTGAACTGTGCGGAGGATGTACTCGGTGCGTGTGCTGTACCATGTGACCTGATTATTGACGAGCTTATTATCCAGATCAGGTATAGCGTAACCGGCACGTACTCGTTCCCACAAATCGCTTTCTTTGCTGTTATAGGTGAAATTAGGGATTTCAGTCGGTGTATGAGCAGAAAGATCGGCAGGGGAGTTTTGGAAGCCTTTGCTATCATTAAATACAGGCGTTTTGGTGAGGGCGACAATGGATTGCGTATCCGCGTAACTGTGTTGCGGTAGCGTCCATATCAGAAGTGCGGACACAACGGCAAGATGAACAGAGGGGCGTAATCGTTTCATAGGCAGGACCAGGGGCTCATCGACCAGCGTCGAGATAGAATGCAAGATCGTGAGAGTGTACGCATTTGGTAAAGCTCACGTCAAGGAAAATGTCAGTTTAATGACTAGAGTGTGTGCACAAAAAAACAGCAAACTGGTGCAGGTTTGAACCAGCGCGAACGTGTTTGCTGGTTCAGAACTAGCTGATATCGGTTCGTGGCTAGTTTCCACTTGTTGCTTTATTCGCTGTCTGGGTGCAGGTTGAATTGCAATGCTGCGAGCGTCGCATAAACCCCGCCCTGTTCGACCAATGAATTATGCGTGCCGGTTTCAACAATTTTCCCTTGGTCCATAACGATGATCCTATCCGCTCGTTGGACTGTTGCCAATCGGTGGGCGATGATGAGGGTCGTCCGGTCGCGCATGGCAACTTCTAATGCACCTTGCACCAGACGCTCCGATTCTGCATCCAAAGCGCTGGTCGCTTCGTCGAGTAGTAATAGAGGCGGATTTTTCAATAACGCCCGCGCAATAGCGATGCGCTGGCGTTGACCGCCAGACAGACGAACACCACGTTCGCCCAGGAAAGATTGGTAGCCTTCCGGAAGTTTTTCGATAAACTCATGTGCAGCGGCCATTTTGGCGGCGGCAATGACTTCCGCATCGCTCGCATTCGCTCTGCCGTAACGTATGTTTTCCATGGCATTAGCGGAAAATATAATGGTTTCCTGCGGAACGACGCCTACCGCATCGCGTAAATCATGCAAGGTCAGTTCACGGATATTGATGCCATTGAGTTCAATAAAGCCTTGCTGCGGATCATAAAAGCGCAGCAGTAACTGAAATAATGTGGTTTTTCCTGCGCCCGACGAACCGACAATTGCCACCGTTTCACCGGCAGCGACCTGTAGTGAAAGATGGGATATCGCTTGCGTGTTGGGACGTGATGGGTAGTGAAAACCGATGTCATTTAAACTCAGCGTGGCACCAGTTTGAATTTTAAACGCGTTCTGTGGTAGCGATTTTGGCGATGCAGGATTTTGTATCGGTGACTCGACCGCCATTAAATCAAGTAATCGTTCAGTTGCACCTGCTGCGCGTTGGGCATCACCCATGACTTCGGATAGGGCGCCTAAAGCACCAGCCACTAAGGATGCATATAAAATAAATTGACCCAGTTCGCCGCCACTCATGCTGCCTTGTAGCACCGCATGCGCGCCCAGCCATAAGACAAACACGATAGAACCAAATACCAGCAGGATGGCGATCATAGTCAACAGTGATCGAGCACGGATTCTGCGCATGGCAGTTTGAAAGGCGTTTTCTACCGAACCAGAAAATCGATCGGCTTCGATATGTTCATGTGTGAACGCCTGCACCGTTGGCATGGCATTTAAAATTTCTCCTGCGATAGCAGAAGCATCGGCGATTTTATCTTGTGAATCGCGTGATAGTTTGCGCACCTTGCGGCCAAATATCACGATAGGAAGCACCACCAAAGCTAGCATCACAATGATGATGGAACTCAGTTTGATACTGGTGACGAATAGCATCACCAGTCCGCCAATAAACAGTAAGATATTGCGTAACGCCATAGAAATACTGGTACCCACGACGGTTTGTATGAGCGTCGTATCGGTAGTCAGGCGAGACAATACTTCTCCAGTTTGCGTAGTTTCAAAAAATTCCGGACTTTGCGTAACAACATGAGAATAGACCTTGCTGCGAATGTCTGCGGTAACGCGTTCACCGAGCCAGGACACCATGTAAAAACGTGCTGCCGTAGAGATGCCTAACACTGTAGCGACGCCAAACAAGGCAAGAAACGTCAGGTCAACATGTTTGATGCTATGGTCACCCGTACCGCCAAACCCCATGTCTATCATTTGTTTAAATGCCGCTGGGATGGCTAAGGTAGCGCATGCTGCGACGACAAGCGCAATTCCTGCCACAAAAAAGCGTGCACGATAGGGGCGTAGAAAAGGAAGTAAGCCTTTCAACGTGCTCAGGCTGCTGCGCTGACTTGCCGGGGAAGAGTTAGGTGTGCTCATGCAATTGTATGTAGTAGTACAGGGTGGGAGTATGCGCCAGATACTCGAGTATATTTGAGTGGGCGTGGATGCCAAATTTCAGTTGTGTCTCTGTCGCAGTGACACGCTAGTTGATGGTCATCTGTATTATTTCAAGAGCTCATTATCGCTTGGCTTGCCATGTAACGTAGTGCAACAACGAAATTTTCATTTTTTATAATTTCTATATCCTGGTTGAAATTTTTTATTGGGGCGTAAGTCATCTGAGGAAATCGATATAAACATGTCGTCGATGTTATGCAGTCTGAAATGATTGCTGCAAATGTGGCACTTTCACTAAAGTGCAACGTTGTCTGTTGATTTTTGTCACGAAGTTCATGCTACATCGATTTCTGTGTGCAGGGAAATTATTGTTAAGTGTAGAATCTTTATACTCCCTTAACCTAAAATTAAAAGCGGAAAGCCTGACAATGAGACGACTTCTGAAGCGAAGTGCGCTGGTACTGCTGGCACTACTTGTTTTAATGTTTATTGCATTAGGGTGGTATTTGCACACCAAAAGGGTGCAGCGCGACGGGAGTGCCTTACTGGTGGGGCTGTCTGTCAATGTGCAGGTCAGTTATGACGAACGTGGTGTGCCACATATTCAGGCGCAAAATGAAGCCGATTTGTATCGTGCTTTGGGTTATGTGCATGCGCAGGATCGCTTGTTTCAAATGGAAATGGTGCGGCGCCTCGCGCGTGGCGAGCTAGCGGAAATTCTCGGCCCGAAGTTGCTTGATATGGACCGCTTATTCCGTACCCTGGGTTTGCGCGCATTTGCCGACGCGTACACAGCAAAGCTGGATAAAAATTCTCCATCCACGAAAGCGTTGACGGCCTATCTGGATGGCATTAATCAGTTCCAGGCAACGCACCCAGCGCCGTTGGAATTTGATCTCTTACATATCCCAAAACGTCCATTTACAATTGAAGACACTATTGCTGTCTCGGGTTATATGGCGTATAGCTTTGCGGCGGCATTTCGGACTGAGCCTGCATTAACGGCGATTCGCGATAAGCTAGGTGCTGACTATTTAAAGGTGTTTGATCTGGACTGGCATCCTTCAGGTGTGACGCAAACCGTACCCGCGCTCGCGCAGCACGAATGGATGCAACTCGATAAGATTGCGCAATTGAGTCAGGCAGGCATAGAACAACTGGCGATTCCGCAACTAGAAGGTAGTAATGCCTGGGTTGTTTCTGGCAAACATACTGCAAGCGGAAAGCCTTTGTTGGCGGGCGATCCTCACATCGCGTATTCGGCGCCAGCTGTCTGGTATGAGGCACAGTTGTCGTCCCCGGGCTTTGAATTGTATGGTCATTTTCAGGTTCTGAATCCTATGGCCTTGTTGGGGCATAACCAGCAATTTGGCTGGAGTCTGACGATGTTTCAAAACGATGATATCGATCTGGTGGCAGAAAAAATCAATCCGCAAAATCCAAATCAGGTCATGTTTCATGATCAATGGGTGGAACTGACCAGCAGAGAAGAAACGATTCAGGTTAAGGGAGCCGCCCCAGTCAAACTGGTGTTGCGCAAGTCGCCGCATGGGTTGATCATCACCGATGCATTTAAAGACAATTACGGAGACGCACCGATTGCGATGTGGTGGACTTTTCTGGAGGCAGACAATCCAGTGCTAGACGCTTTTTATCAGCTAAATCGTGCGGATACCCTGGAAAAAGCGCGGACAGCAGCGAGTAAAATTGGCGCTCCGGGTCTGAATGTAGTGTGGGCAAATGCCAAGGGCGATATTGCCTGGTGGGCGGCAGCCAAGCTGGTAAAGCGACCAGCAAATATTAACCCAAGTTTTATTCTTGACGGTTCCACCGCTGACGCAGATAAAACGGCATTTTATGATTTTGCCGATAACCCGCATGAAGAGAATCCGGCGCGTGGTTACATCGTTTCAGCGAATTTTCAGCCAGTGTCGCCAAGTGGTATTGCTATTCCAGGTTATTACAATTTATACGACCGCGGACAAAGGCTCGATCACTTACTCAGCCAGCCTGGTGTGAAATGGGACGCCAAAAACAGTCAGGCATTGCAGCTTGATGTTCAAACAAATTATGCAGCGCGCGTATTACGCCCCTTGCTACCGATATTAAATCAGGTATTGGTTACGCCGGAAGATAAGCGTCTTCTGGACAGTCTGAGCAAATGGGATGGAAATTTTCAAACAAAAAGCATTGCTCCAACTTTGTTTAGTCAATTGATTTATCAGATTGCGCATAACGCGATGGCTGAAAAAGTGGGGGCAACGCAATTTCAGAACTTATTGAGAACGCGTGCACTGGACTTTGCCGTACCACGTTTGCTCGATGACCCACATTCGCCATGGTGGGGTAAAACAGCTAATGTCAATATGGATGCGCGTCAAACAATGGTGTTGGCAGCATGGAATGATAGTCTTGCCCATTTGCGCTCAACCTTAGGTGGGGATAGCTCGCAATGGTTATGGGGACATGCGCATACCCTGACGCATCGTCATCCTTTGGGGCAGCAACAACCTTTGGATAAGCTGTTTAATATCGGGCCATTTGTTGTTCCGGGTGGTCGAGAAGTTCCGAATAACTTGTCTGGCCCCATCGGGCCTGCCCCTTGGAATGTGGCATATGGGCCATCGACACGCCGTTTGATTGATTTTGCAGATAGCAGTAAAGCGCTGGGCATTAATCCGGTCGGGCAGAGTGGTGTGTTGTTTGATGTCCACTACAATGATCAGGCTGAAATGTTTGCGAATGGCAACTATGTAAATGAGCATACAGATAGTGCTGATGTGCAAGCGCATGCACGAGAGCATTTGGTGTTGCAATCTCATTAAATATGATTATCTTAAAACTAATTTAAACCGGCTTTCAGCAATTATTTGGTTTTGAATATATCCAAGCTCATGCAAGCCTTATATAATCGCGCTACTTGATCGGGAGAGAGTAGTTTGAATTTAATCGGTTTTTGTTGGAGAACCACTTAAAAGTAAAACTGCCGCCGAAGGGGCTAATACCCAAAAACTCTCAGGCAAAAGGACCGATCAACGGGGTGGTTAAATACTCCCCACACTCTGGAGAGTGGTAGCGGCACATGCGCCGGACTACCCACCGAAGGTGCGCACGAGCTGGCAATCAGATCGCAAAGGTCGATTGCTCTCGTAATCTCTCAGGTACCAGGACAGAGGGGTATGCGATTTTCGCATGCGATGGACGACGTCCATCAGCGTGTGTTTGTTCGTCCCTTCTATTTTGGTAATGAGGTTCACATGACGCAAGCGACACCACTCAAGGCAACTCCTCTCAACGCAGCCCATCGTTCGGCTGGCGCAAAAATGGTCGATTTTGGCGGTTGGGATATGCCAGTCAACTACGGTTCCCAAATCGAAGAACACCACGCGGTGCGCACTGATTGCGGTATGTTTGACGTCTCCCATATGTGCGTCGTTGATCTTCGTGGCGACAATGTCCGCAGTTTTTTGCGCGGTCTGGTTGCTAACAACGTCGATAAATTACAAGTTCCAGGTAAAGCGCTGTATTCATGCATGCTCAAACCTGAAGGTACTGTGATTGACGACTTGATTATTTATTTCTTCAGTGAAAACTGGTTCCGCTTGGTTGTCAACGCCGGTACCGCCGAAAAAGACGTGGCATGGATGAATGCCCGTAACGTCGAAACCAACAGTGGCCTGACCATTACCCAACGCCGCGATGGCGCCAATGCGTTTGCATTGGTTGCTGTTCAAGGTCCAAATGCACGTGCCAAAGCGTGGGAAGTGTTACCAGAAACCAAAGCTGCTAGTGCAGAAATCAAACCATTCAATGCTGTGATCGTGGAGAACACCTCTTTTGGTGAAGTCATGGTGGCACGTACTGGATACACCGGCGAAGACGGTTTTGAAATCGCTGTCCCTGCCGATCGTGTGACTGACTTATGGAATGCCTTAGTTGCGGTGGGCGTGAAGCCAGCCGGTCTCGGTGCCCGCGATACCTTGCGCTTAGAGGCTGGTATGAACCTCTACGGTCAGGACATGGATGAAACTGTCAATCCTCTCGATGCTGGTCTGGCATGGACCATCGATTTGGTCAGCGAACGAGATTTCGTAGGCAAAAAAGCGTTGCAAGAACAAGGTCAAAAAGCACAATTCCTTGGTTTGATTCTGCGCGAAAAAGGCGGCATATTGCGCGCTCATCAGCAAATCATTACTGCCCACGGTGATGGTGAAATCACCAGTGGTACTTTTAGCCCAAGCATGCAGCAGGCGATTGCCTTAGCACGTTTGCCTATGGGCGTTGCGATTGGTGACACCGTTCAGGTCGTTATCCGTGACAAACAATTAGCGGCAACCGTTGTAAAGCTGCCGTTTGTGCGTAATGGCAAAGTACTCGTTGCCTGAGTCCGTATCGAATACAAAATCAACACAATTTATTTACAATTTAATTATTTGGAGCCCACCATGAATGTCCCAGCAGAATTGAAATACACATCCTCCCACGAATGGGTACGCGTTGAAGCAGACGGTACAATCGCCGTTGGTATTACTGAGTTCGCGCAAGATGCGTTGGGTGATATCGTTTTTGTTGACTTGCCAAAAGTTGGTTCTGCTTTGACTGCAGGTAAAGACTGCGCAGTGGTGGAATCCGTTAAAGCAGCAGGCGATATCTATGCACCAGTGTCTGGTGAAGTTGTTGCAGTGAACGATGCTGTGACCGACGCGCCTGAGTCCATCAATACCGATGCATTCTCTGCCTGGTTGTTTAAATTGAAGCCAACCAACATCGCTGATGTTGATGCTTTGATGAATGCTGAAGCTTACGCAAAAAATATCGGCTAATTTATTCTGATAGCAGACTGGCGGCGCGGCCGCCAGTCTGCTTTTGTCCGTGCCGCTTTCTTATCTCCTCGGTATTTCCAATTCTGCCCAAATCATGACTCGTCCTTCATTACATCAACTGGAAGCACAAGATGCTTTCATCGCTCGCCATATTGCGCCATCCGATGCTGAACAAGCAAAAATGCTGGAAGTGCTTGGCTACTCCAACCGTACCGCATTGATCGATGCGATTGTGCCGGCGAATATTCGTCGCCACGACGTGTTGCCATTGGCAAGTTTTACTGCACCAAAATCTGAGCAAGCTGCTTTAGCGCAGTTGAAAGAATTGGCAGGTAAAAACCGCGTCCTGAAATCTTTCATTGGTCAAGGTTATTACAATACTTACACGCCAGGCGTAGTGTTGCGTAATGTGTTTGAAAACCCAGCGTGGTACACAGCATACACACCGTACCAACCAGAAATTTCTCAAGGCCGTCTCGAAGCGATTCTGAATTTCCAAACCATGATCACAGATCTGACTGGTATGGATATCGCGAATGCGTCGATGTTGGATGAAGGTACTGCGGCAGCAGAAGCAATGACCTTGTTGCAGCGCGTTGGCAAATCCAGCTCTAACGTGTTTTATGTTGCGGCAGACGTCTTACCGCAAACACTCGAAGTGATTGCTACACGCGCAAAACCTTTGGGTATCGAAGTTCGCACCTGCCACGGTACAGATGCTTTGAATAACGAATGCTTTGGCGTCTTATTGCAATACCCAGGCGTTGATGGCGAAATTCGCGATTATCGTGAATACGCAGCAGCGATTCACGCTAAAGGCGGCATGGTGATTGCTGCGGCAGATTTGCTGGCATTGACTTTGATCACGCCACCAGGCGAATGGGGTGCTGACGTGGTTGTTGGTAACAGCCAGCGTTTTGGTGTGCCGCTTGGTTTTGGTGGCCCACACGCAGGTTATATGTCCACACGCGATGCGTTCAAGCGTAGTATGCCAGGCCGTTTGGTTGGCGTGACGATTGATGCGCAAGGCAAACAAGCTTATCGTCTGGCTTTGCAAACACGTGAGCAACATATCCGCCGTGAAAAAGCGACCTCCAATATTTGTACAGCACAAGTGTTGTTAGCAGTGATTGCTTCCATGTACGCTGTGTATCACGGTCCAAAAGGCTTGCGTCAGATCGCTCAACGTGTACAACGCTACACTGGCATGTTGGCTGCTGGCTTGCAAGAGATCGGCCTGACACTGGCGAATAGCACATACTTTGATACCCTGACAGTCAATGTTGCTGATGCGGCAGCTGTCCATGCAGCGGCGGTAGCAAAGGGCTACAATTTACGTCAAATCAGCGCTACACAAGTTGGTGTGTCCTTCGACGAAACTGTGAGTCGTGATGACGTAGCGAATATCTGGACTATCTTTGCCTTGGGTAAAGCTGCACCAGACTTCAATACAGTCGAAGCAAAAGTCAGCAATGGTGCGGATACGATCCCAGCATCCTTGATCCGCAGCAGCGAATTCCTGACACATCCAACGTTCAATCGTTATCACGCCGAACATGAAATGTTGCGTTATTTGCGTAGCCTGTCCGATAAAGATCTGGCGTTGGATCGCAGCATGATTCCGCTCGGCTCTTGCACCATGAAACTCAACGCAACCAGCGAAATGATCCCAGTGACCTGGCCAGAGTTCTCCAATATCCATCCGTTTGCACCAAACGATCAGACTGTTGGTTATCGCGAGATGATCGATCAGTTGGAAGCGATGTTGTGCGCGGCGACTGGTTACGCAGCTGTTTCTCTGCAACCAAATGCAGGTTCACAAGGTGAATACGCCGGTTTGTTAGTCATTCAGGCCTACCACGCGTCTCGTGGTGAATCACATCGTAATATCTGCCTGATTCCATCTTCCGCACATGGAACTAATCCAGCATCTGCCGCGATGGTTGGTATGGAAGTTGTTGTGGTTGCATGTGATGAGCGCGGTAACGTTGATCTGATGGATTTGCAAGCGAAAGCTGAAAAACACAGTGCTAATCTGGCAGCAGTGATGGTGACCTATCCTTCAACACATGGCGTGTTTGAAGAAGGTATCCAGCAATTGTGCGAAATCGTGCATAGCCACGGTGGTCAGGTCTACGTTGACGGTGCGAATATGAACGCGCTGGTTGGCGTTGCAGCGCCGGGTCATTTTGGTGGTGACGTCAGTCACTTGAACTTGCACAAAACTTTCTGTATTCCTCACGGTGGTGGCGGTCCAGGTGTTGGTCCAGTCGCTGTTGGTGCGCACTTGGCAAAATTCTTGCCTAACCAAAAATCGACCGGCTATTTGCGTGGTGAAGCAGGTATCTCCGCTGTGAGTGCCGCACCGTTTGGTTCTGCCAGTATTTTGCCTATTTCATGGATGTATATCGCCATGATGGGTGCTGAAGGCTTGAAAGCAGCGACAGAGACGGCGATTCTGGCCGCGAACTACATTGCTAAACGCCTGGCGCCACATTATCCAGTGCTGTATTCAGGCCATGATGGTCTGGTTGCGCATGAGTGCATTCTGGACCTGCGTCCATTGACCGATGCAACAGGCATCAGCAATGAAGACGTGGCAAAACGTCTGATCGACTTTGGTTTCCATGCGCCAACCATGAGCTTCCCAGTGCCTGGTACGCTGATGATAGAACCAACAGAAAGTGAATCCTTAGCTGAGTTGGATCGTTTCATTGATGCGATGATTGCCATTCGTGAAGAAATCGCTAAAGTCGCAAGCGGTGAATTTGATGCGAAAAACAATCCGCTCAAACATGCACCGCATACAATCGAAACCTTGATCTCTGGCGAATGGGATCGTCCATACAGCCGTGAAGCGGGCGCCTACCCAGTGGCAACTTTGCGTCATCAGAAGTATTGGGCACCAGTTGGACGTGCTGATAACGTCTACGGTGATCGCAACTTGTTCTGCTCTTGCGTACCATTGTCTGACTATCAGTAATGTGAATTAGCCTGAAATGCAGCCTGAAGAAATTCAGCCTGAATTTCTTCAGGCTGATCGAATGCAGGCCGATGAAGTAAAAACGCGTAACACTCAAATTGAAGTGTTACGCGTTTTTTATTGGCTTTTAATTTTTGCTGACGATCGCTGAAATCCAACAAAAATTTAAGGTAAGTGGAATATTTGCGCTGCTATTTATAGAGCAACCTGATTCCGCCCGCCATCCTTGGCTCTGTAAAGCGCCGTATCTGCTGCGGTCATCAATTGCGCGCTATCCATGCCTGGTTCCAACGTTGCTACCCCAAATGAACCCGTGATGTGCGGGAGCGGTTTGCGATTATCTAAAAATACTCTTGTCTTGCTGAGTTTGGTACAAAGCCTTTGGGCAACCCCAATTGCGGCTTTTTGTGCAGTACCCGGCAGGATTACCATCATTTCTTCTCCACCATAACGCGCGGCAAAATCGGTGGGCCGTAAGCCAGCATTTAAGACCTTCGCTGCTGTTTGTAAGGCGTCATCGCCTAAGAGGTGGCCGTGTTCATCATTGAAGCGCTTAAAGTGATCCAGATCGACCATAATGATGCTGAGGGCGTTGCCAGTCGCATGGGCATTCTCTATCAGGCCGGGCAACTGTGCGTTCAACCAGGCGCGGTTATGCAAGCCTGTGAGTCCGTCGACCATCGAAAGCTGGCGATAAAATTCACCGACTTTCTGGCGGCTGCGAATCTGCGCGTTGGCAGCACGGATACGGAATGATAATAATTGCAATAGGTTTCGTGCTACGCCATTGAGTTCATCGATCAGGCGCCATAAGATGTCCGCCTCGATGACCAGCAGCTCACTATCGGATAGCGCAGAAATGGTGGCGGAGTGAATTTCTTCATCTAAAACTGAAATTTCACCGACACATTCGCCTGGCAAATATTGGGTGATGGAGTTTTCAATGTGATTATTGTCTTCATTGAGTTTGGTGATTCCAAGGGCGCCATGTAGCACAATGAATAGCCTGGATCCTGAGCTATTGGCGTCGAGAACGACTTGTCCCTTACACGCTTTGACGACGGGGCAATCTTTAATAATGTCGTGACTTAAAGCCAGATTTTCTTGATCAAGATCGCGAAATAAGTGGATGTCTTCAATTCGATATTCTGCATTTTTGAAATACATCAGTTGTTCCAAAATTGTTTTATCCAGATACATGAGTCAACTTGCGTTCAAATGAAAATTTGGTTTAAAGCTTCAAAGCGCATTTCCGTTTCTTTGAAAATAGCAATGTATTCGGCTTCGTTAAGCCCTAGCGTATCCCAAGCGTGCGCGGACAGCAAGGGGACGAGCTCATTTTCTTGTTGAGCCAGATCCAGAGCATGGACAATCACGTTTGCAACATGCACAACCGAGGCAAGTGCGTTAATGCCAGGGATATCAGGATTATGATGTCCTTTGATTGCGTCTTGTACCGCATCCGAAAAATTCCATAGGTGTGCCAGAACAACGCCCGCTTCGATGTGATCAACCTCCAGAATATGCCGCTCTGCGTCCAGTAATTCACATTTGTTTTGATTTCTGTAACGGATCACTTCTGCATATTCGGCCGGGCAATGTGTCACTAACACCAGACGCCCGATGTCATGCAATAGACCTGCCGTGAAAGCAAAATCATGCTTCATATGCAGTGCCCTTGAAATCAATTCAGCGCAGTTGGCTGTCGCTATCCCATGACGCCAAAATGCCCGAAAGTCAAATCCAGGGCAGTTTGTAACCGGGAAGCGGTTGACCATAATCGTCAGCCGGATCAGATTTTTGATATTTTGAACGCCAAGCATCGCCGTGGCCTGTTGTATCGTTACCACGCGTGAATTGACGCCAAAATGCGATGAATTGGCAAGTTTCAGGACTTTAGCGGTGATAGCCTGATCCATCGCGATTTTTTCGCTAATTGACTCTAAGCTGCTTTCATCGTCGTCAAGTTCAGTCAATAGCTCTTGCGCGACCTCGGGAAGGGTAGGTAAGTCTTTGAGGTGTTTAACAATCGATTCCAGATGTGCGTGGGTTTCCTCTTGATGGGTCATAGTGTTTCCCCCTCGCGGTAATGAATCAGGTATTGTTTTAAAGTATTAGCTGGTTCCTGATCTGGCTGTAAGCGAAATAGATAGGCGATGCGACCTAATTTAAGTTGCCGTTCAGCTTCGACTTCTTGTTCATTAACAGCCTCTTTTTCGATGCAAAGCTGTTGCACATGATGATGTGCGAGCGATTTGAGCATACTGGCAGTCAGCGTGACCCCGGCGGGTAGCAGAACGTGACCCACTTTATCTAGCAGGTCATCAGCGAGCACCATGCCCTCAGTAACTTTAGCCAGCACCAAATATTGACTGTGTTTGCTCATAGCGAATCTATTCCTCAGAGTAGTGTCCGGGTCACCAAAGCCATACTTAGGCATTGAATCAGCAATTCAAATATCGCACGAGAATGCCATGTAGAGACATAGTGCCTCAAGTCATTAGCAACAGGTAATTATTAAGCAATACAATATCGAAAATAGTAATATTGGTAGCAATTTATTAACAAAGCGAAAAACCACAGCTTGGTTTCATTAGTCTTAAACTGATTACCGTTAGGCTTATACTACACCCAGCATAAAATTCTTTCTTGGAAATGCATAGAAATATGATGCATTTTTATAAATATTGTGGCGCATTTTATTCACTCCTCTCTTTGTTCACTTATTGATGCATTCCGCTAAAAATTTTTTACTTCATCGCCCTCGCTTGCTGATATCGTTTTCACTCGCATTTATCAGCGTGTTCTTTTTGCCAGCTGCATGGCTCTGGACTACCAGGGCTCTGTTTGCCTGGAATCTTGCGGTCTGGGCGTATTTGTTGTTGATGGCATGGTTAATGATGCGGGCGAATCATCATCGGGTCAAAGCAATGGCTATACGTGAGGACAAAAGTGCTGTGACCGTATTGGCGCTGATTTCTTTGTCTGCGATGATCAGTGTCGGTGCGATTGTGGTTGAGTTGTCCGGGACAAAAGATCTAAGTGCAGAGGTGCGTGCCATGAAATATTTGTTCACAGGCATGACAGTGCTGGGGTCCTGGTTGTTAGTCGCAGTGGTTTTTTGCTTTCATTACGCCTTATTGTTTTACCGATCACCAGAGTCGCGCCGTGCCTTGCGTTTTCCGGATGATGAACAAAAGCCCGATTATTGGGACTTCTTGTATTTTTCTTTTACCATTGCGGTTGCAGCGCAGACTTCGGATGTCGCGGTGACATCGCATAGCGCACGTAAAACAGTGTTAGTGCAATCGGTACTCAGTTTTTTCTTTAACGTGGCGGTATTAGGGTTTTCTATCAATATTGCAGCGAGTCTGGTGGGTAATTAAGCTGATCTAATTTTTGCTTTTTGCGTCAACGTTGAATGACCGGTTTCCAAAACTAAAAATGCCACTCAGTGGCATTTTTTTTGGTGACATGAAGCGCTGTGCTACGCAAAAGAAAAACGCTTACTTTGGCACAATATTCGTCCGATACACTGGGTATTGTTGATATTCCTGATCCCAGGATGAATGACGGCGGGCGAAAAATTCGAGTCGTGCAGCAGGGTTTTTGGCAAAGTCTTTATCGTCTTTTAATTTCTTTTCAAATGCCTGTTTTAATGCTGGATTAGCAGCTAGCTGTTCCCGAGCAACATCTTCGGCGACATACGCTTCCATGAATTCTTTTTTCTCGAAGTTATTATTGAAATAGCCCCAGCTAACCAAGGAATCTGGTGATGCAGGCTCAAACATCGCTGCAACCAATGCCGCTTTGGGCTGCGCTGCTGGAACAAATAACGCGCCCTTTACAAAGTTATGTTGTGCATCCACCCAATTGCCTTGTAATTTCAATGTTTGATGGCTTTCAAACGAGTCTGGTGAAATCGTCGCGCTCGCCGTGTTGAAGCGCTCAACAGCAACATCGTTCAAAGCTGCATTTTGCGCTTCAAACTGAATGCCATGGGCACGCAATTTTTCCACCACAAACTTGGCATAGGCAGGAGGGATCAGGTAGCCGCCTTTGGGTAAATTAATCATTGTGTCAGGTACCACCTCATCGCGCAGTTTGACTTTCCAGATCTGAGGTTTAGTTTCGTCGTAGCGCGTCATCAACGCGCCGGAAATGTCCGATGGTTTTCTGGTGTACGCGTAACCGCGAAAATCAATCATCTGAAATTGATCAGTCGTCTTATAGGTCAATGGAATAGTCTGACCTGCTAAATTCGCAGAGCGCATGTCCGCTTCCAGGCTTTGTTTGCGCCAATCTGCACCATTTTTTGCGACTTGATCGAGTACCGAAATTATCGTGTTTCTGGTGATTTTTACCCGCGTTGCGTAATCTTTCCAGGAATGTGTTTCAACTAAGATGCCAAAACGGTTTCTCAATTGAAAATAGCCATGCGAGAGACGCGGTGACGCAACGCCGTCTGCAAAACCTGACATAGGATCATCTTCTTTTTCAAATGCCATGTAGAACGGAAGTGGCAACGATCCTTGTGCAGACAAATCAGCGATGACATTTTGTTGGAAAGTTTTTCCAGATTGTTGGAGTACCTTATCACCAGCATGAGATGGTTCTATCTGAATCGAAATATCATGCTCAAATTTGGCGCCGTCTGTGACGTGCAAATCGACGACGACCAATGGATCCCATTGATTAATAAGTCTGAGCATGGCCTGCATTTCAGGTGTATCGGCTTTGACATAGTCGCGATTTAAATTGAAATTTTGTGCCGTTGTACGCCAACCCATCTCTTCTGGGCCGCGTTGATTCGGGCGATTCCATTTGGCAAAGCGCTCATGCCCGTCAACATTAAAAACCGGGATAAAGATGAGGACTTGTTTGTCGAGCGCATTTTTTGCTGCAGTATTGTTTAGTGCTTCTCTTAGTGCCAGAAAACCCGCATCCTTACCATCGATTTCTCCTGCGTGAATGCCGCCTTGTATCAGCGTCACCGGAACTTGTTTATCCTTTGCCAGATAGGGCACAAAAATGTTAGTGCGCGTCGCAATGATCGCCATCATAGGACGGCCTTCTGCTGAGCGGCCAATTTCCTGACAACGTACCATTTTTGGATAATTTTTTTGGAAATTACGGCAAAGGTTTTCTACTTCTTCGTAACGACCGGTTTTTTGAAATCCTGATTGTTCGGCAGTAGTGCTGAGATTTTCCAGGGCAAAAGTCGAATTGCTTGAGATAGTAAGTGCAAAAGCAAAGGTTGAAGCAAGAGTGACAGGACGACGTTTTATCATTTTTGCGAGTGTAAGATGTGGTTCGGACAAAGCTTCGGAAATGAACCGACTATCTTACACTATGCGTAGATGATGAAATATGTCCTATTGTGCGGTTTGATCAGAAATGCGCTGCTGCCACCAATGGGCTTTATTGATCAACTCGTCCTGATCCATGCGCGTTAAACCACGATTGAACATCAGACATTGTCCATGTACCCAGACGTGACTGACCTGATCGCGACTGGCCGCGTAGACAATTTGAGAAACCGGATCAAACAAGGGTTGGGTTTCAATGTCGCTCAGATCGATGGCGATCAGGTCGGCGAACTTGCCTGGAATCAGGCTGCCAATTTCTTTATCGAGCCCCAATGCCTTGGCGCCGTTTAATGTTGCCATTTTCAATGCAGCATGTGCACCCAATGCCGTTGGGTTATTGGATTGCGCTTTCGCGAGCAAAGCCGCCATGCGCAAATCGCCCATCAGATCAAGCTTATTATTGCTGGCCGCACCGTCGGTGCCGATGCCCACATTCACACCAGCCATTTGCATTGCATGAACTGGTGCAAAACCGGAAGCAAGTTTTAAATTACTGGCTGGGTTATGGGCAATATGCACTCCGGTTTGTGCCAGCGTAACGATTTCTTCATCGTTCGCATGCACCATATGCGCGGCGATCAATTTGTTACTCAATAACCCGAGATTGTGCAGGCGTTTAAGCGGTCTTACGCCATATTGTTTCAGACTATCGGTAATTTCTTGCGCAGTCTCATGAATGTGGCAGTGGATCCCCATCTCATGTTGCTCTGATAGAGCAATGATTTTACGGAAGGTTTCGTCTGCGACCGTGTAAGGTGCATGCGGCGCGAGTCTGAAATAAATACCTTGCTGATGTTCAAATTCTGATTTTGCAGCAATTCCCTTGGTCAGATATTCATCAGCATTTTGCGCATATCCCGTAGGAAACTCAAGTACGCTACAGCCAACGATGGTACGCATGCCGCTATGTATGCCCGCACGCGCGACGGCGTCATTATGGAAATACATGTCATTCACAGTCGTCGTGCCGCCACGTATCATTTCTGCCATTGCATAGACTGTGCCGTCAAAAACAAACTCGTCATTGACATGTTTTTTCTCTGCTGGCCAGATATGCTCATTGAGCCATTCCATTAATGCCAGGTCATCCGCAAGACCGCGCAACAGGCTCATTGCTGAATGTGCGTGCAGATTAATAAACCCTGGTAGCAGGGCATGTTTATCGAGATTGATGTGATTTGCAGTTGGGTAAATCTGTCTTGCCTCAGATTCTGGCAAAATAGCGATGATTTTCTCATCTTCCATGACCAATGAGTGTTTTAACAGAACGGTCGTGTCTGGCTCTATTGGTAACAAATAGGCGGGATGAAGGCAGGTAATTTGTGTCATAGCAGTCCTCATGGTGAACTTGCATTATATCTGTCGAATTTAAGTTCGTTCAATTTACAAAGAACGCTCAAATAAAATGATTAACTTCAATTAATACGGAGAGCATATGGAACTAACTTTTGCAGCACCATTAGCGCCGGTGATTCCGGTTGCTGGATCGGACGCATTGTTTCCTGTGCATAGAATTTATTGCGTGGGACGCAACTATGCCGAACATGCAAAAGAAATGGGCGGCACGGGGCGGGAAGCACCCTTCTTTTTCATGAAACCAGCCGATGCCATATTGGCTGTTGCCTCTGGTACAACGGGCAAGATGCCTTACCCACCGATGACGAAGAATTTGCATCACGAAGTTGAGCTGGTGGTCGCTATCGGAAAAAGTGGGCGTGACATCGCTGTGGCCGATGCTGCGCAGTATATTTGGGGTTATGCGGTCGGTCTGGATATGACCCGACGCGATTTGCAATCGGAAGCGAAGCAGCAGGGGCGACCATGGTGTACAGGTAAGGGTTTTGATTATTCAGCACCGATTGGTCCTCTCGTTCCGGTGGCAGAGTTGAGTAAAGTTGAATCTGCAGCGATTCATTTAGACGTCAATGGTGTTGCGCGTCAGCACAGTGAGATCCATAAAATGATCTGGAATGTTTCTGAGGTTATCGCTCAACTGTCTCAGTTTTATACTCTGCAACCTGGCGACTTGATCTTTACTGGTACGCCGGAGGGTGTGGCTGCGGTTGTTCGTGGCGACGTACTGGAAGCCGATATAGACGGTTTAGAATCGTTGAAAGTGGAAATTATCTGATTCCGGCGAGCGCAAAAAACTTTGCGTGGTATTTAATGTAATGATAACGCGTAACATTAGAATGAATAAAATTTGTAAGGGACATCATGAAACTGTATAGCTACTTTAGAAGTTCAGCATCTTACCGTGTGCGCATTGCACTCAATTTAAAAGGTTTGGATTACGAACAAACGGCAATTCATTTGGTGAAGAATGGCGGAGAGCAACTGTCTGAGGCTTTTAAAGCCCTGAATCCAGAAGCCCTGGTGCCAGCATTTGTCGCCGAATACGAAGGGGAAAGTAGGGTTCTGACGCAGTCTATGGCAATCATTGAGTACCTCGATGAAGTGTACCCGCAACATCCTTTATTGCCTGCCAATCCGCTTTCGCGTGCTGAAGCCCGTGCATTTGCGTTGGCTATCGCTTGCGAAATTCATCCGATTAATAATTTGCGGGTCTTAAAGTATCTGACCAATACTCTCGGTGTGACCGATGAACAGAAAAACACATGGTACCGTCATTGGTGCGAAACAGGTTTGGCGACTTTGGAGCAGACCTTATTAAAGATTGGAAAAGCTGGGAAGTATTGCTTTGGAGATACGCCAGGATTTGCGGATTGTTTTTTAGTCCCACAAATTGCCAATGCGCAACGCTTTAATTGTGATTTGTCGGCCTTGCCGACGTTGATGCAGATTAATCAAAATTGCCTTGAACATCCTGCTTTCGTAAGCGCGATGCCAGCCAATCAGCCAGACGCAGAGTAAATTCAGGGGCGTAAAAAACAAACCCGATGATTGACGTCAAAAGTCAATCATCGGGTTACTTATTAAAGGTTAGTTGGCTAAACCTGGATTTTTGTCTGGTCCAGCGAGAGTATCGTTCAAAACAGAAATCAACAATGAGCGGGTTAGCTTTGATTTGGTCGTATATCCATCGATCGCTAACTGATGGCTCACTTGTTCTTCAGGTGCATAGCCAGGCTGACCCGTGCGTAAGACGATGCGCAAGTCTGCTTTGTGCAATTCATCCCGTATCACTTGTACCAGCTTCAAACCTGCATCAACCGTTTCCATCACGACGTCTAATAAGATGAGCGCCAGATCAGGGTGCTCAATGATGATACCTTTTGCTTCTTTTGCAGAATAAGCGTGTAAAAATTCTAGCGGTCTACCATGAATGCGAACGCCGCTGAGTGCAAGTAAGGTTGTTTCATGTACATTGGCATCATCATCGGTAATCAGAATTTTCCAGGGATGAAGATTTGCTCTTGGAGCAAAATTTTGATTGTCTTCTTCAAGAAAATCAATGATGTCATCTGCATTTGATGCAGAAGATCCTCCATCATGGTTGAAGCAACTCAAGAATACCGAGTTTGCAGAATGTATGCGTGCGCTCGAATTTTGCTTCGCATTTACAGCAACAATGTTGCTCATTAATAAGCCGGGCGCTCTACTGTGTTCATGTTTCATCAGTGTTCCCCCTAACGCTTTCGATTGCATACTTCTTGATCTTTATCTTATGTTAAGACGCAGGCTTATTCAAGTTTGAAGCCCAAATTTTATTTAAAAAAATAGCATCAAAATCAATTTTAAACCTAATTTTGATTTTTCACAGTCGTAATTATGATCATATCCAGAAATTTGCTTTTTTATTGACTAATTCCTTAAAACGTCGAGTTTTTGCAAAATATAACAATCAATAACAAGAAATCATTACCTATGTAACAGATTTGCGAGTTTAATGATTTTTCTTTGCTTATGTGCCGTCATTTTTAGAAAATGAACAAGGTGAAACTAATTACTTTTCGCGCGGCATTGATTGGGTAAAAAATCCGCTGCGATCGTTGTTTTATCTTCCCCCAAGACCGTCATTTGTGCCGGAACTGGCGCACTTGCACATATCCAACTCACTGGAACAAGGTGGGTGCCTTCTACCACTGCAGGTCTTAACGAGAGTATCTTACCTTTGATTGCATTGTTGGCCTGATTACCAAAAGTGATGTTGACGACACCGTTTTCTACGTTGACTGCACTGATGTAACTACTGACGATTTTCTCCGCTGGAGGCAGATTTGCTTCAGTGTTATTGGCAGGGAAGGGGAGTGCAGCCAACCAGGCGGCTTCGGTTGGTTTCTTTGCTAGATCGGCTAATGGCAGTGCCAGTGTGATTTGATTGCGCACGATTCTGTATAAAAACGAGGGCATAGCAATACTGGCGAGTATCGCCATAACTGCGATAACCGCTAACATTTCTATCAATGTAAAGCCATTATGTTTTTTCATAGGCTGAGAATATGACGAATATGCAGACAATATAATTGAAATGCGCAATAGTTGCGCCCCCATTTTAATGCATAGAAAATAGAACATCGTCGTCAACAACGAACGAGTGCAATGCAAGTTAGCATGACACCAGCGATACTTTGACCGATAATGCGGCATTCAAAAAAAACGAAAATTATGATGAGTGAGACGTTAACAATATGGGGGTTTAGTACAAGTTGGCTGGAGCTTGTTTCATTCTTGCTGTCTGTCATCACCGTCGCATTAACTATACGCCAGATCCATTGGGGCTGGTTGTTTTCTATCGTTTCTTCCGGTTTGTATGCTGCTGTGTTTTTTGATGCCAAACTTTACGGCGATATGGGCTTGCAGTTCGTATTCATTCTGGTTTCGATGTGGGGATGGTGGCAGTGGTGGCGAGGGATTGATGGAGAAACTCCTTTACACGTGGCGCGTCTGACCTGGCAACATAAGATCACTTCAGTTTTTTTCTGGTTGCTATCCTTTGCAGCCTTGGTATGGTTTCTGAAGACATTTACCGATACCGATGTGCCTTATGCGGACGGGTTTCTCACAGCAGGAAGTTTATTGGGTCAATTTTTATTGTCGCGTAAAAAGCTGGAAAACTGGATAGTCTGGATCATTGTCGATATTTTATATGTCGGTTTATATGTGTTTAAAAATTTGCAGCTGACTGCTTTATTGTATGCGGTGTTTGTTGTGATGGCCGTCATGGGCTTACGTTCCTGGAGTAAAGCATGTCAAAAATAACTAAAAATTTATCGACTGACTTATCATTAAAGCGGGTGCAAAAAATCGCGATACTCGGCGCTGAATCTTCAGGCAAGTCCGCGTTGGCGGAGGCGCTGGCTGCGCATTACAAAACGCTGTGGGTGCCAGAATATTTGCGTGAATTTGTCGAAGTGCAAGCACGCGTGCCAAATTCCGATGAGCAATTGCTGATCGCCATGACGCAAGTGCGACGCGAAGAGCAAGCGATGGTCGATGCGCGTGAATGGTTGTTTTGCGATACGACACCATTAATGACTGAGATATATAGCAAGCATTATTTTGACGAGGCGGAACCAGATTTAGTCGATTTATCGTCGACCCACGCAGAGCAATACGCATTCACATTGGTGACTGCTCTTGATTTTCCATGGATGCCGGACGGCCTGCAACGCGAGTCGCCAGCGGTCAGGCAGATGATTCATGAGCAGTTGTTGGAGATCTTAGAAGAGCGTGAAATTCCGCATATGTTAATTGAGGGAAGCCTGAAAGATCGTGTGCAGCAGGTGGAGTTTGCTTTATCGTTTTTGATGCAATGATCGGTGAAGTTAGTGTGCACTTATTGCGATTTTACGCACCATTTGTGATTTGATAATTGATGTTTTGGTGATGCGATATTGATTTTTATCACGATCAATCAATACCGACTTTACATCTGTTTAAACAAATGAAGATAGCTGCGGCTTACCGGTAGGATTTCATCGCGACCCTTCAATGCGATCTGAGCAGTTTCATTTTCAGCGCGGGTAACATGACTGATTGCGGCAAGGTTGACGACTACCGCTCGATGTACTTGCGCGAATTGTGTGGTATCCAATTGTATTATCAGTTCCTTTAAAGGCGTACGAATCAGCGCTTCACACTGTTTGGACGTTTCATCGCGCCAGGCAATTAAAGTATATTTTTCGTCAGAACGCAAAAAGTCGATTTTGTCGACCGGGATCATGCACAGCGCCTGGCCCACCAAAGCGCGGATCCAACGTAAAGGTGCATTGGTATTTGGCCTTTGTAATTGCGCTGCCAATTGCTCGATCAATTGTTCAGTATTCGATGCAGGATGTGACGAATTCAATCTTTCTTGAAGACGCGCGATAGTATCAGCGAAACGTTCATGCTCAATTGGTTTAACAAGGTAATCGAGAGCACCATGCTTGAAAGCGTCAATGGCATACTCAGTGTGTGCTGTGATAAATACAATGTGCGCCCGTCTGGCTATCCGTCGGGCGACGTCTATCCCGCTCACTCCCGGCATATGAATATCGAGAAAACAAATGTCCGGTTGCAGCAGGTCGAATTGCTCTATGGCTTCACGACCATTGCGTGCTTGCGCTACTATTTTTAGTGTCGGCCACTGCTGCGCTAGCAGTCGTGATAGCGACTGTCGCAAGAGTGGTTCGTCATCTGCGATTAATGCAGTAACATTGAAATTGTGATTTGTGCTATTCATGCATTACTCCATTGCGCAGGAAAATCAATTGAGACTGATACCCCATGCGGTTCAATTTCAGTCAGGCAAAGCGCTACGTCGTCATTGAATGTTAATTCGAGCCGTTCTTTAAGTGCAGCCAGCCCTGTACCTGTGCCCCGGGTGGAGCGTCCGTTTCGCGGCGGGTTGGTGCTTATTGGTTCAATGCCAACGCCAGTATCGGAGACTTTTACATGGCACCGGTCACCGCTCGTGGATACATGTATTTCTATACAACCACCTTCTTCGCTTGGATCGATGCCATGACGTACGGCGTTCTCCACCAAGGTCAACAATGTCGTCGGTGGACACTTCAGTATCAATGCGTCTTCGGAGACGTTTAAAATAAATTGCAGTCGATCCGGCATGCGCAAATGCATCAGTTCCAGATAGGCGCGAACCAATTCTACTTCTTGCCCTATCGTCGTGGCTTGCTCTTGCAGGCGAGGTACGGCGGCGCGCAAATACGCAATTAAACTGGCGAGCACATGAGAGGCCTTTGGTGATCCTGAGTCGACCAGCTCCCGTACGTTTGCCAGGGTGTTGAATAAAAAGTGTGGCTCAACTTGCGCCTGCAAGAGGCGCAGACGTGAATCGAGCGCATTCCGTTCCAGTTCACTACGCTCAAGCTCGAAGGTCAATGCTTGATGGCGCGCGAGCGCATCCTTTTGTCGCACCAAGGCGCCAAGAGCTATCCAAGGAACAACTAACATACTTACCAAGGTAAGCCCCGCAAAACCGCGCATACGGTTCATGTCCTGCCAGAAGGGCGGTGCTCCTAAGGGAGTATTAAACCGATAGATCAGGTAGGTTCCTATCGGCATAGCCAATCCCACGAGTAGCACTTGTAATACCCAGCGTGCCATCCATTTTGGTAAGTGTTTTGGCCATTGTTCAATAATACCAAACACCGTCATCGCAAGAAGTCCTAGCAGAATCGAGCGCGATATTGCCGAAGCAAAGCTTATGGTAAGTGGTATCCCAATAAGGATTGAGGCGCCAATCGTAAAACGCAGACGAGGCCAGCTAAACAGTGCTGCAATGCCCCGTGCAGGTTTTTTTGAATTGAATGCTGTGTTTGTCGTCAACATGCGCCAAGTATATTCGACGCTCTTTGCTAAATCTAGTATGTGACCGCTGATGGTGATAGAACAGACTTTGTTTTAAATAGGCAAACTCCAAAAGTTCTACGCTACTCGTCATTCATCGTCATCTGCCGTGGTTTGTCCCGATAGGGTCGTAGCTCGTCGCATTTAACTGGTTCTTATGGTTTTATCTGGCGATAGTTCATTATCAACGGTGATTAACTATAAGGGAGTATGTCGATGTCTATCTCAGGTATAACAGAAACAAGCACTAATCGATCGTCAGATCCTGCATCACAATCTGCATCAACAACGCAATTCCCGCAAAAGCGTTCACTGAGGGAGCTTGCGACAAAAACACTGTCTGCCGCAACAGTGTTTTGGTTTGTGGCGGCTATCATAGGCCAGGCATTTCTTTTCGTGTACATCATATCTTTCTATGGCGGGGCGGTATTGGGTGGAGACTTAATGCGGGTGAATAAAGTACTCGTTGCGGGCTATATTCGCGGTGACACTATGGGTAATGTGGCGCTTGTTATTCACCTTGTAATCGCCGCATTGATTACTGCCAGTGGTCCATTGCAACTCATGCCAAAGCTACGTGTCAGGTTTCCAAGGTTTCATCGTTGGAATGGAAGGATTTATTTATCGATTGCCGTCATCACGAGTGTTGTTGGATCTTACATGGTCTGGACGCGCCCGATTGTTGGTGACCTTGCTCAGCATATTGGTACGACATCGAACGCAGTGGTGATTGTATTATGTGCCTTTTTTACCCTGCGACATGCTCTGGCGGGACAGTTTGCAATACATCGACGCTGGGCATTGCGTCTTTATCTGGCGGTCAGTGGCGTATGGTTCTTTAGAGTCGCACTCATGTTTTCTTTAATCGTCAATCGAGGTGCCGTTGGATTTAATCCGGACACCTTTACCGGACCGTTTTTGAGTATTCTCTCTTTTGCTCAATATATCGTTCCATTGACTGTTTTAGAGATATATCTGCGTGTTAAAGATGACCAGCGTCCTGCTGCGCAATTGACTACAGCGGCGGGGATATTTCTACTCACTATCGCAATGGATATTGGAATTTTCGGTGCGGCATTGATGATGTGGCTGCCGCATATAACAAAGTGAACATAAAGACTTGAGAAAAGCATAGGTTCGCGTGTCGTGTGCGTGCGACCCGCCGAAGCAGTTCAGACTCAAGCGTAGTGTGGCTCGCTCCCGTTCTAAATAACTTTGTTTATTTTTTTTTGCTACTTATTGATGAAAATAAAAAACCACTCAGACTTTCGTCATTGAGTGGTTTTTATTTGTAGAGTGTTGATCTTACTGGCTTTCCATCAAACTCTTCAAGTGATCCGCCTTGCCTGGGTGGCGCAATTTTTTCATTGCTTTGGCTTCAATCTGACGAATCCGTTCGCGGGTAACTTCAAATTGTTTGCCCACTTCTTCGAGGGTAAATTCGCTGGTGGTTTCCAGGCCGAAGCGCATGCGCAATACTTTGGCTTCGCGTGGGCTCAGAGAGTCAAGTGCTTCTTTTAGTTTCTCTTGAACCGACGCTTGCATTGCTGCTGCCATTGGTGACATGGTCATGCTGTCTTCGATAAAGTCGCCCAATTGCGAATCGCCATCGTCGCCGATAGGTACGTCAAGCGAGACTGGCTCTTTTGCGATTTTAAGAATTTCGCGTACCTTGATTTCAGGTAAGCCCATTTTTTCCGCAATCGCAGCTGGCTCTGGCTCTAAGCCAGTGGCTTGCAATAACTGACGGCGGACGCGATTCATCTTGTTAATCGTTTCTATCATGTGTACCGGTACGCGGATAGTGCGCGCTTGATCGGCAATTGCGCGGGCAATTGCTTGGCGTATCCACCAGGTGGCATAGGTTGAGAACTTATAGCCTCGGCGATATTCAAACTTGTCTACAGCTTTTAATAAGCCGATATTACCTTCTTGAATCAGATCCAGAAATTGCAGGCCGCGATTGACGTATTTTTTGGCAATGGAAATGACCAGGCGCAAGTTTGCCTCAGTCATGGCACGTTTCGCTTCGCTCGAGCGTTTTTCACCGGCGATCATCTGTTTATTGATATCACGCAATGCGCTCAATGGCAGTTCTACACGCTGTTCCAACTGAATAAATTTTTGTTGCAATTCACGTGCAGCATGAATATGACGTCCAAGCACGGCAGCATAGGCTTGTGTGCCTTGCATTTCATGTTCTAGCCAGGCTGCATTGGTTGCATGTGTGCGCAACATATCGACAAAATAGCTGCGTGGCATACCACATTTATTAACCAGCAATTCCAGCATTTGCTTTTCAGTGTTACGTAAATCTTTCATTTGCTTACGCAAGGTGTCGCACAATTTTTCTGCGGTTTTTACAGTAAAACGCATGCCTTGCAATGCGGCAGAGATTGCTTGTTGTGCAGTGACATAAGCGGCTGATTGGTAGCCATCTCTTTCGCGCGCCAATTGCATGAGTTCGAAATTTTTAGCGACGATAGCGAATTTTTGCAGACAAATAGTTTTTAATTGCAACAGTTGTTCATCGCTGATACCGCCGACATTGTCTGATACAGCTTCATCATCGTCTTCGTCTTCCTCGTCATTGTCGGCGATTGCCAATGCCATTGCATCGTTATCTTCCGGACTGATCAAGCCATCAATGATGTCATCAATACGTATTTCATCAGCCGAAATTTTGTCGGCAATGATCAGAATTTCTTTGATCGTACCCGGGCAGGCAGAAATTGCCTGCACCATGTCTTTGAGACCTTCTTCTATGCGTTTGGCGATTTCAATCTCGCCGCTGCGTGTCAGTAATTCGACGCCGCCCATTTCACGCATATACATACGTACCGGATCGGTAGTACGACCGAAGTCGGAATCGACGGTCGCCAGCGCTGCAGCGGCCACGGATTCGGCTTCATCATCACTGACCGCGGTTGCGACGTTGTCGGTGAGCAGCATCATGGTGGCATCAGGGGCGCGATCATAGACAGCAATACCCATATCGTTGAGGGTGCTGATTACGTCTTGTATCGTTTCCTGATCAACTAATTCTTCTGGCAGATGGTCATTGATTTCAGCGTGAGTCAAATACGTGCGATCTTTACCTAAGCGAATTAATTTTGTTAATTGCTTGCGATATTGTTCGAGTTGTTCTTCGGTGTTGGCTGATGTACCTGGTTTTTTTGACTTGGCACGGGCAGCACGTTTTAACTCGGCAGATTCGGCTGCATTTAAGGCCTGGATTTCATCATTTTCAAATTGAAATTCAGAAGGCTTACGACCGCGCTTTGCAGGCTCTTTATTGGCTTGTAATACGTATTTTGAAGTGTCAACGGTGTTAATGTTATTTTCTGTTGAGACGACGTTGATTTTTTCAACTGCGATCGAAGGCGCAGCCATCGTCTTGTCGACTGGTACTGCACTCATTGATTCTGCGAAAAACGATTTATCCGCAACAACTGGAGTAGTATCCCGAGTCATTACCGGAACAGCAGCAGGTTTGGACATCAGTGTCGCTGCAACTGCTTGGGTTGCCATCACTTTTTCCGCAGGTGCTGCCGCACGGATAGTGGTGGTAGCTGCCATTGGCTTTAATGTTGTGACAGGCGCTGCAGGCGCAAATTTACCTGATCCTATGCGTGCTTCACGTTTGATTGTTGGCACAACAGGTTTTGATGCTTGCTGATCGGATAGCAATAATTTCTTTGCGACTTTTGGTGCCGTTTTACGTATAACAGCGGCACGCGGTTTGGCGATGTCAGCACCTGAGAGTGTCTGTAATCCAGCTTTTAAGTCGGCGCGAATTTCTGCTTTTACTTCCGCTTTGATTTCTGGCTTGGCAAAATTTTCTGTTACGTCAGTAGCTACTTCACTTGCTGCGGTTACTTCGTTGTCATGTTGCGTGACAGGTTCATCGCTTGCAGTTGGCTCTGCTGTTAATTCAGCAGCGTCAAAAGGCATGGCGGCCATGGCTTCAATATCCTCGGCCGTCCAGGCTTTTGCCGGCGCGATGATGGCCTCAGTCGTGACTGCCTGCATACGTGAGCGACGTTTGGTCAGTACGGTTATTGCGGGAGCGGTGGATGCGCTTGCATCCACTTCCAACAGGGGTTCTGTCTGCTGTGGTTGTTCGTTCTGCACTTTTAGGGCGTCGACTGGCTTCGCAGCACTTGGTTGCGAGGCAGTAGCAGGACGATTCAACTGGAGGGTTTTTTTACCTAAAGTGAGAGTAGAGCCTGTTTTGGGAATAGAAATAGTTGAGTCAGTTAAGCTGTTTTTCATGTAACAAAATCGAGTGCGACAACAAAAGCTTGTCAATAGTATATGGCGATGGCAATGGCGATAGGCTGTTGACGATCATATTTTCTGATCAACGGCCGACACGGACGAAAAAGCCCGCTGGTAAAAGCGGGCCACGCTGATGAAGGCGATTCATTCATCTTGCTCAAACTAGATCTCGGAAAGAGACGCGAGGGCAGAATTATCCTCGGCTTAGCACTTCTTGACAAGGATTGTCTGCATTTCTTGAAAAGAAAATTGATGCAATATTGTGTATCGATATTAGTTGTTGCTCCAAAAGCCTTGTGAAATAAGGCTTTGTTAAAAAATAACGTTATCTGGCATAAATAAAATACACATTATTTTTTATTAAATATTGTCTGGATCTTGTTTGGATGTATAAGGTTTTTTGACACTGAAAAGCTTTTAATGTGAGCGGAGACTTCATTTTATTGGTCTCAAGTAAGCGGGGTTAAAAACTTGCATGGCTTTTTTGATAAGCTGCTAATCTGCTTTTTCAATCCTTTCTTTTTTTTGCGCATTCAATAATGTTAAATTTTGTCAACTTTCGATCTGTGCGTCGTTTCTCGTATCGACTTTCTTTTCTGTCGATAGCGCTGTTGTTTTCAATCACAGCGAGTGCGCAAAATGTACCCGATACACTTGAACAGCGATTAAAGGCTTGCACCTCGTGCCACGGAGCGCAAGGACGTGCAGGAACCGATGGTTACTATCCACGAATTGCTGGTAAGCCAGAAGGGTATTTGTTTAATCAACTCAAAAATTTTCGCGATGGTAAGCGAACATTTCCCATGATGACTTATATGGTTGCAAATATGAGTGATGATTATCTTCATGAAATTGCGACTTTTTTTTCGAATCTACATCCGCCATATGCAGCACCGCAAAAGCCATATATACAGCCCGGTTTGCTTGAGCGTGGGCGTCAATTGGTGCTGCATGGTGATGAGCAAAAAAAGATACCGGCTTGTATTGGTTGTCACGGTCAAAAATTGACGGGGCTGGCGCCATTTGTGCCAGGTATTGCAGGATTGCCCAGGGACTATCTGATTGCCCAACTAGGTGCGTGGCAGACAGGGAGCAGACATGCTGCTGTACCCGATTGTATGCAGTCGATTGCAAAAAAATTGCGACCCGAAGATATTGGCGCACTATCAGGTTGGTTGGCAATGCAATACGTGGCTGACGATGGTATAGCGGAGGCCTTCAGCGGTAAAGTTAAAGGCCACTTTCCTCTGGCTTGCGGCAGCATACCGGGCAGTTGATTCATCCGCCTAAGCCAGCATTTTTAGAGACGTTTTTAGGGGCGATTTATGCGCGTAATGAATGTCATGAATTTGAATACAATCACAGAGATGGATAAGTGATGACACAAGCGATAAAGTATTTTATGTCAGGAATGGTGATGCTGGTATTCGGTTTGGGGTGGTATGCTTACGAAGTCGGTTATCTTATCCATGATGATGTCAATGAAGATCATGCTCAGCGTCAGTCCACCTTGACGAACGATATTGCACTTAGTGAACAGATTAAACGTGGCGAATATTTAACGCGGGTTGGTAATTGTATGGGATGCCATACTGCCCGTGGTGGTGCACTTTATGCTGGCGGTAAATTAATACCATCAGAATTTGGTAATTTTATTTCCCCTAATATTACGCCTGACATACAAACAGGAATAGGAGGTTGGACGGCGGACGACTTCTGGCGTGCGCTACATTTTGGTAAGGCTCGCGATGGTAGTTTGTTGTACCCGGCTTTTCCGTATCCGAATTACACGTTGGTGTCGCGTGGTGATTCTGACGCGATGTTTGCTTACCTCAAAAGTATTCCTGCAGTAAGTCAGATATCACAGTCGCATCAATTGGCGTTTCCGTACAACCAGCGTGCTTTGCTGGCTGTTTGGCGTACCTTGTATTTTAAGCCTCACGCTTACGAAACTGTTCCCGAAAAATCCAACTCATGGAATCGTGGCGCCTATTTGGTGAATGGGCTAGGACATTGTAGTGCTTGTCATAGTAGTCGCAATATGCTTGGTGCCAATGCCGGAACACAGGATTTGGATGGTGGTCCAATGCCAGGGATTGCGTGGTACGCGCCTTCCTTGTTGCGCATGAATGAAGCACATCTGGCAAAGTTGAGTGAGACTGAATCCAGTAGTTTATTTAATCGCGCGATTGCAAACAATGCCGCGATGTCCGGACCGATGGCGGAAGTGTTTGCCAATAGTTTGCAATATTTGGAGGTTACTGATCTGGAAGCGATGACTTCGTATTTAAGGTCTTTAGCTTCAAAGCCCGACTCAACACAATCTTATAAAACCGAATATTCTCAGCAAGTATTTTCCCAATTGATGACGCAGGGTGCTGCTTTATATAAGACACATTGTGCTGATTGTCACGGAACTTCGGGGGAGGGAGTTAGCGGTATTTACCCAGCACTGAAGCAAAATAACTCTGTCACTATGCCTGGTATCGCGAATTCGATTCGTATTATTTTGACCGGTGGCTTTCCACCTGTTTCCAGGCAATATACCAGGCCATATGGCATGCCCCCCTTCGGTCCGGTGCTCAATGATAATGAAGTCGCTCTGGTACTCACTTATATTCGTAATAGTTGGGGGAATCAGGCAGGTGCCGTGACTGTGGCGGAAGTAAATCGTTATCGGAATGCGCCTGTGAATTAAGGAGCAAGTGAAATAAAAAAAAGGAGGGCGAATAATTATCGCTCTCCTTTTTTTGTTATTCACTTAGCCTAAGTGGGTATGGATGGCATCAGCTTATTGCAGACTCCACTTCAATGGAACGCCTGTTGTATCGGTTACAGTGGTCATTTCCTTAAACACGCGGGCTTGTACCGGATCTGGAAGGCGTACAAAGTCAACGGTATTAACGAAACGATCGCCATTCATAAATGCCCAAGTAAAGAACTTCAAGGTTGCAGTTGATTTGTCGATATTTTTGGCCGCCTGTTGCAGAATAATGAAGGTGCCCATAGTAATCGGCCACGTTTTTGGACCTGCCTTATCGGTCAACATTTCTTCAAACGTCCCCTGCGCTTTCCAATTGCTTGCCGCTAATGCAGCTGAAAAACCTTCAGGCGAAGGCATCACGAAACGTCCATCGCGGTTCTGAATTTGCACCACATCGAGTTTATCTTGGAGCACATAGTTGTAATCGATGTAGCTGATGGTGTAAGGATTTTTACGAACCGCAGCAGAAATTCCGCCACTACCTTTGACTTGAGTAAATTTGGGATCCCACGTAATAGTGAAGTTTTTGCCGAATCCAGATTGCCATGCTTTACTTACTTTGCAGAGATAATCTGTGAAGTTGTAGGTAGTGCCTGATCCATCTTGACGCACCTGAGGCAAAATTGTTTTTGATGGTAAGCGGGTGTTCGGGTTCAATGCAACAATTGCGGGGTCGTTCCATTGGTCGATTTGGCCTGAGAAAATTTTAGCGACGATGTCGCCATTTAGTTTTACATCACCTGATTTTAAACCGGGCAGGTTGATGACGACCGCTACGCCAGAAATTGCCGATGGAAATTGGATAAGTTTGAATTTTTTCAAATCTGCCTGTGGTAAAGCAACATCACTTGCACCAAAGTCTATGCTGCTTTCTTTTATCTTTTTTATACCAGAAGACGAACCAGATGCCTCATAAACGATATTACTGTCAACATTTTTAGCATATGCTTCCGCCCATATCTTATACAGTGGTGCAGCAGCAGAGGATCCTGCACCATGTAATTCGATAGCCTGTACTGATTGCGTAAGCAATAGGGCAACAGAGAGTAGGTAGTATGAATATTTCATAGGTTTTTGATAATAAAAAGCAATAGTGGCAGAATTGTCGGCGCGATTATCGCATGACAGTAAATGAATTGCTTGAGTGTATTTTTGGTAATGTGCTTGTCATCTGATGCGGTTATGCTTAAGCCTTGTTGTTTATGCACATATTGTTTATATTGTTTATACGCATTTAACTTGGAGGCTCAAATGGCAACCGTTACAAGCAAAAAAGAAGCACCGATAGCAAAAGCAACAGTAGCAAAAGTATCTGCAGTGAAGGTTGCAGCTGTAAAAGCACCTGTGGCAAAAAAAGTCGTTGCAAAGAAGCCTGTTGTTGCTTCTGAGAAAAAAAATGCGCAGGAAAAACCAATAGCAAAAGCAAATGGCGTTGCCAAGTCAACTGTCAGAAGAGTCGCGGCGAAAGCTGATGTGCCTAAATCGGCAGTTGAAATTGTCGACAAGGTAAAAAAAGCCAAGTTAATACGGGATAGTTTCACTATGCCAGAGGCTGAATACGCTGTATTGGGGCACGTTAAACGCGCATGCCTGAAAGCGGGTGTTGAAGTCAAGAAAAGTCAGTTATTGCGCATAGGTTTGGCATTGTTAAATAAAACTGATGTGCCTGCGTTGAAAAAACTCATTAGCGAGTTGGCGCCTCTGAAAGCAGGTCGCCCGAAAAAAGAAAAATAATATTTTGTTCAGAGTTTTTTTCTGAAAAGCCTTCAAGACATTTTCTGTTTTGAAGGCTTGTTGTTTTTTTGTTTGTCATAAAACCGACATGAATCTGTCATCTTGTTGAAGTAATCGTCCTCTATTCTTCGTTCGTTGAACCAACGACATCTTGAGACATAACAAGGACGATGAATGCGATTACTCACGATACCCGCGGATGCTAATCCCAGTTTTTCCAAACTCAATCTAAGCCTGGCGACGACGCCAGAAGAAGTGAGAGAAGTGCAGCGTTTGCGCTACAAAGTATTCATTGAAAGTATGGGCTTATCAGCCCTATCCAATCCAGATGGTCTGGATAAAGACGAGTTTGATGCTCATTGCGACCATTTAATTGTGCGTGACACCAAAACACTGAAGGTAGTCGGCACTTATCGGATTTTGGGGCCTAACGCCGCGCGTGAAATTGGTCGCTATTACTCGGAAACCGAATTTGATCTGTCCCGACTGCAAAACGTTCGTCATTCTATTGCTGAAGCGGGGCGTGCTTGCATTCACCCGGATTATCGTAGCGGCGCTGTGATTATGCTGCTGTGGGCAGGCCTGGCAGCTTATATGCGTCGTGAACGTTGTTCGCATTTGATTGGTTGTGCAAGTATCAGCCTTACTGACGGCGGCCAGAATGCCGCTGCGATTTATCGTAGCTTGACTGAAAAAGACTTTTGTCCCTTAGAGTATCGCGTGACACCACATGTCCCTTTCCCACTGGACGAAATCGATACTAGCAACGTCGAAGCGAGAATACCCCCGTTATTAAAAGGTTATTTACGCGCAGGCGCGTGGGTGTGCGGAGATCCTGCATGGGATCCTGATTTCCATAGTGCTGATTTGTTTGTGATGTTGCCATTGGCGAATCTGGATGATCGTTATGCGCGTCATTACAATACAGGAGATCAGTAATTGTGAAGCCAGCAGAACAGTTCCTGAGCAAGAAAATGCACAAAACAGGGAAGCGAGATGTTACTCGCTTCCGGACGATTTGGATTTCTGATTTGCATCTTGGGACTAGCGGTTGTCAGGCAGCAAAACTGTTAGAGTTTTTGCGCGCAACTGAATCTGAAACCCTGTACTTGGTGGGTGACATTATTGACGGTTGGCAATTGAAACGCCGGTGGTACTGGGACCAGACGCATAACAATGTTGTGCAAACAGTTCTTAAGAAGGCTAAAAAAGGAACCAACGTTATTTTTGTTCCTGGCAATCATGATGAGTCTATCCGCCAGTTTATCGACTTGGATTTTGGTGGCATTAAAGTAAGAGATGAGCTGGTTCATACGACGGCAGATGGTCGCCGTATGTTGGTGCTGCATGGCGATCGATTTGACGGTGTAATTGCTTGTGCTAAATGGCTGGCGTATGTTGGGGATAGTCTCTACACGGTAATTTTGAAATTCAATCAGGTATTCAATAACTGGCGTGCTCGAGCTGGCTTGCCTTACTGGTCGCTGTCGCAATATCTGAAGTTAAAAGTAAAAAATGCGGTGAGTTATATCACTCAGTTTGAGGATGCATTAGCTGACGAGGCGCGTAGAAAAGGAGTGGATGGCATTATTTGCGGCCATATTCATAAGCCCGAAATTCGAGACATTAACGGCATTTTGTATTGCAATGATGGTGACTGGGTCGAGAGCTTATCGGCATTGGTCGAGGATGCTCAGGGACAATTGAGCTTAGTAACCTGGCATGACATTATGCATGCTATTCCTGCAAATCTGCCAGTTGGAGATATGGATGCGGATGTTGAAATAGATGGTGAAATAAGCATCGCGGTATAAAAATACAAGTCTTCTAAAATAAAACGCCCCAGCATTTTTTGGGGCGCTTTATTTTGTATGCTTAAAATAAATTCGGTTAGCTGGTCACCTATATTTTACTTAACAACCAAATCTGGCGACATGATCGCTTTAAGGTAGGTTTGTAATTCTTCACCTTGCCTTTGTTTTTGTGATATCCACCAGACGTTGCCCTTGCGAATACTGTATTCTTGTAAAGGGTGTCCGAGCAACTCACCCGCCACTTGGCCGAGGTAGGGTTGATGGCCAATGATCATGACTGGTTCGCGACTATTCGGCCAGTTCACCAGGCGTAGCACATCCTCGATTTTTGCGTCAGGGGCCAGCTCAGGTGCAACCTTAAATTTTCTTCCACTGGCATTCAGCGCTTCGGCGGTATCGCGCGTGCGTACAGCTGGGCTGACCAGAATACGACAAGTTTCTGGCAATGTACTGTCAAGCCAGTAAGCAATTTTACTGGCCTGCTTTAATCCCTTGCCGGTGAGTTTCCGGAATTCATCTGTGATTTCTTCCGTTGCCGGTTCGGCTTCCGCATGTCGCCAGAGTATTAAGTCCATTATTCATTATCCGCAGTTGATAGGGAGCCTAATTGTTGCATCAGGTATTGCTGGGCGCAGAAGTTGGCTTGCTGTCCGCGTGCTTTCTTGCGTTCGTAATGGCCATTGGAGTCGAGCACCCAAGCGTTCATATTATCCTTCAGATAGGGGTCAAGTCCTTCAGCAAGAATACGTTTTTTCAGTGATTTGTCTAATACCGGAAATGCTACTTCAATGCGGCGGAACAAATTGCGGTTCATCCAGTCGGCGCTGGCCAGATAAATGTCATGCGCCAGGTCGTTGCGGAAATAATAAATCCGGCTATGTTCGAGGAAACGTCCGATGATCGAGCGTACCCGGATGTTTTCCGATAATCCTGGCACACCAGGCCGCAAAGTGCAGGCGCCACGAATAATCAGGTCTATCTTCACCCCGTCAGCGGAGGCGGCGTATAAAGCGCGAATGACAGATTCATCAGATAGGGAGTTCATTTTAGCAATGATTCTGCCTGGGCGGCCTTCGCGGGCAATGCGCGCTTCGTTTCGTATCGCTTTGATTAATTGCGGCTGCAATGCAAACGGTGCCAGCCATAGGTAATCTAATTTCTTTGGTTTGGTCAGGCCAGTTAAGTGAATGAACACTTCATTAACTTCCGCCGCCATTGCTGGATGGGCAGTAAGTAAACCAAAATCCGTGTAAAAACGGGTAGTGGACGGGTGATAGTTGCCCGTTCCTAAATGAGCGTAGTGGCGCAGGATTCCGCCTTCTTCGCGGCGAATAACAAGTGCGAGTTTGGCATGCGTTTTGAGTCCTACGACGCCATACACAACTTGTGCTCCTGCACGTTGTAATTTATCTGCCCAATTAATATTCGCTTCTTCATCAAAGCGCGCCATTAATTCAACAATGACGGTGACTTCTTTGCCCAGTCGCGCCGCGGTAATCAAGGATTCCATCAAATCCGAGTTCATTCCCGTGCGATAAATGGTTTGCTTGATGGCTACGACGCTAGGATCGAGCGAGGCGGAACGGATAAAGTCGATGACCGTCTGGAATGGTTGGAACGGGTGGTGCAATAAGATATCTTGTTTGCGCAGCAGAGTGAAAATATCTGTGTGAGAGTATTTCGCAATCGCCTTTGGAGAAAAAGGAGGGAAGCGCAAATTAGCTTGTTTGACGTGGTCGACCAATTCGCCGAGGCGAACCATATTGACCGGACCGTCGACTGGATACAAGCGATCTTCGCTGAGTGAAAATTGTTCCAATAAAAAGCGTGCCAAATCGTCGGGACAGTTTTTGGCAACCTCGAGCCTGACTGCGGCGCCGAACTGACGCGTCTGCAGTTCTCCTTGCAAAGCTTGACGAAGGTTTTTTACTTCTTCTTCATCTACCCATAAATCACTATCGCGGGTGACGCGGAACTGAGAGTAGTTAATCACTTCGCGACCATTGAACAGGTCGGCAATGTGCGAGTGAATAACAGAAGAGAGCAAGCAAAATGACATGCCCTTTTCAGAGAGTTCATCTGGCAACCGTATAATCCGCGGTAACACGCGCGGTGCTTTCACGATGGCAATTCCGGTGCCGCGCCCAAATGCATCTTTTCCTGCGAGGGAAACGATGAAATTGAGACTCTTATTAACGACTTGCGGGAAAGGGTGAGCTGGGTCAAGACCGATTGGTGTTAAAAGTGGGCGTACTTCTCGTTCAAAATACTGTTTTACCCAGGCACGTTGCGCTTCATTTCTTTCAGAGTGACGCAGTAGATTAATGCCTTTTTTGGATAATTGCGGCAGAATTTCTTGATTCAGTAATTCGTATTGACGTTGTGCGAGTTGATGACACTCGGTACTGATGCGTTTGAGGCTGGCCTGAAAATTTGGATGCTGGACTAGTTCTCCATCCACGGTATTTTGCGCCAGGAGGCTGGCTACTCTGACTTCAAAAAATTCGTCCAGATTACTACCAACGATGCAAAGATATTTCAGGCGCTCTAATAATGGAATAGTACGGTCTTCAGCTTGTGCCAGAACGCGCCAATTAAAGGCAATTTGCGACATCTCACGATCGAGAAATATCACTGATCTTGATAGTTCCGTGGGTGCCGCTTGTGTGGTGGCAAGGGGGGTGTTTTTTGATGACTTTTTTTGCTCACCAGAATTGGTAATGACGGCCCCATCTTCCCGAGTTGTTTTTTTTGTCACAATATTTTCGGTCGATGGATTTACTTCTTGATTTGGCATATTTCCCTGCTTGTCATAAAGGCTTGCATATATATACGACCTTATTTTAGTTGCTTCGCATGACAATTTTATGACAAAAAACGTGATAAGAAAATTAAATATTTCACAAATATTTCATGAAGTCATCGTATTGTCATAATTGGATTGTAGAGTTGCGGCATTAGAAAATCCCCCCTTGCAATCGAATCTTGAGGTGAATATGCAAATCAATCGTGTTATTAAAACTTTAGTTGCTATGGTAGGTGTTGCAGCGTCAATCAATGTTGCGCAAGCTGCTGATATTACTGGTGCTGGAGCAACATTCCCATATCCGATTTATGCAAAGTGGGCTGATGCTTATAAAAAAGCAACAGGTAACGGATTGAATTATCAGTCTATTGGCTCTGGTGGTGGTATTAAACAAATTAAAGCAAAAACCGTTGATTTCGGTGCTTCAGATATGCCACTGAAGGCAGATGAATTGAACACGGAAGGTTTGATTCAGTTCCCGGCAATTATCGGCGGCGTAGTGCCTATCGTAAATTTGGATGGTGTTGCACCAGGCAAGATGAAAATGACGGGTGAGGTTCTGGCTTCCATCTATCTAGGCAAAATTACCAAGTGGAACGCACCAGAGATCGTTGCAATCAATCCGGGTTTGAAGCTGCCAGCGGAAGATATTACCGTTGTTCGCCGCTCTGATGGTTCTGGTACAACGTTCCTGTGGACAGATTTTTTGAGTAAAGTAAGCCCTGAATTTAAATCTACAATCGGTTCTTCCACGGCAGTTAAATGGCCTGTTGGCTTAGGTGGTAAGGGTAATGAAGGCGTTGCCGCTAACGTTCAGCGTATCAAAAACACCATTGGCTATGTTGAGTACGCGTACGTGAAGAAAAATAAAATGGTTTATACACAACTGAAAAATGCAGATGGTCAGTTTGTCGAGCCAGAAGATGATAGCTTTAAAGCCGCCGCAGCAAATGCTGATTGGGCGAAGGCGCCTGGTATGTTCTTGGTGCTCACCAACCAGCCAGGTAAAGCATCCTGGCCTGTGACTGGCGCTTCATTTATCTTGTTGCACAAATCTCAGGATAAACCAGCTGAAGCAAAAGAAGTATTGAAATTCTTTGACTGGGCTTTTAAAAATGGTGCAGAAATGGCGGTTGAATTGGATTATGTTCCATTGCCTCCAGCACTGGTGAAGCAAATCCAAGAAGGCTGGAAAGCAAATATCAAGGATGCATCTGGTAAAGCTGTCTGGTAAATCAGGATTCACCATAGTTAGTGGTCAATTTTATTTTTGTATTTAGTTGAACGATTCTTGCAAAGGCAATTCGACCCGTGTTGAATTGCCTTTCAGTGAAAAAGCACCTATGCCAACTCCAATGTCCTCTGTCAATATGACCGTACCTTCAGCAAGTCCTAGCATTTCCAGTCCAGATTACTCACAAAGTAACCAACTCAGTGATGAAAAGCTGGCTAAAGTGATGCGTCGCCAACGTTGGCAAGATTTCTTTTTCCATAAATTAACTCTGAGTTTCGCCGCTTTTGTGTTGGTGGTTTTGCTTGGAATTATTTTCTCGTTGTTTATGCGCGCCATTCCTGCGATGCAGGAATTTGGTCTGGCATTTATCTCTACCGTAGAGTGGGATCCTGTTAATGATAAATACGGTGGTTTGATTGCGATTGTTGGTACGCTCACAACGTCTATCATTGCGTTGTTGATTGCCTTTCCGGTCAGCTTTGGTATTGCCTTGTTTTTGACTGAAATTTGCCCTGCCTGGCTCAAGCGTCCATTGGGCACTGCGATTGAACTGTTGGCTGGCGTGCCAAGTATTATTTACGGCATGTGGGGTTTGTTTATTTTTGCACCGCTTTTTGCGAAATATATTCAGCCAGTCTTACACGCGACATTGGGTAATTTACCGGTCATTGGCGCCATGTTCTCAGGTCCTATGATAGGTATCGGTATTTTGTCTGCCGGTATTATTTTGGCGATTATGATCATCCCATTCATCTCCTCAGTCATGCGCGACGTGTTCGAAGTCGTTCCACCAGTGTTGAAAGAATCTGCTTACGGTCTGGGTTGTACAAAATGGGAAGTGGTGCGCAAAATTGTTTTGCCTTATACCAAAATCGGTGTAGTTGGTGGCGTCATGTTGGGTTTAGGACGTGCCTTGGGTGAAACCATGGCGATTACGTTTGTGATCGGTAACGCGAATCAATTGTCATGGTCACTTTTCGCCGCCGGTAATAGTATCGCATCGACATTGGCGAATGAATTTGCGGAAGCTGAAACACCACTACACGTGTCGTCATTATTCTTGTTGGGTTTAATTTTGTTCGTGATCACATTCATTGTGTTGTCTGCCGCTAAATTAATGTTGTTGGGTCTGAGCCGTAAAGAAGGAACAAAATAATGAACGACACGTTGACACAGTCACCTGATAACCCGGTCTACCGTCGCCGTTTGTGGGTGCATAGAGTTGGGATCTTTTTATCATCCGCAGCGATGGCACTGGGCGTCGCATTCTTGATGTGGATTTTATTTACATTGTTAATTAAAGGTGTGTCGGCAATTAATTTTGCGATGTTCACCGAAAGCACTCCTGCGCCTGGTAGCGAAGGTGGTGGTTTGATGAATGCGATCGTTGGTAGTTTTATGATGGTCGGCAGTGCTACATTGATCTCCACTCCTATCGGTATTCTTGCTGGTATCTATCTGGCGGAATACGGCAACAAGAGCATGTTTGGTGCCGTTACACGTTTTGTTACTGACATTATGTTGTCTGCACCGTCGATCGTTATTGGCCTGTTTGTGTACGCAATCTACGTTGCGAACGTCAAACATTTTTCCGGTTGGGCAGGGAGTATTGCGATTTCTTTGATTGCGATTCCGGTAGTTGTTCGCACCACTGATAATATGTTGGGTCTGGTGCCAGCTAGTCTTCAGGAGGCGGCATTTGCACTTGGGGCGCCACGTTGGAAAGTCGCGCTGATGATACGTTTGCGTGCTGTAAAAGCGGGCGTGATTACCGGCATTTTGTTGGCTGTTGCGCGGATTTCCGGTGAAACAGCGCCATTGTTATTTACCGCGTTGAATAACCAGTTCTTTAATGGAAATATGAATAAGCCCATGGCAAACTTGCCAGTGGTAATTTATCAGTTTGCAATGAGTCCTTACGATAATTGGCGTGACCTTGCCTGGGGCGGTGCTTTACTCATTACGTTTAGCGTTCTGGGTCTGAATATTTTGTCACGTACATTATTTAATCAAAAATCACAGCATTAATCTGGACATCGATATGACTACTACACCAGCAAATACACAAAAAAAAGCAATCGAGATTGATGGGCTGAATTTTTTCTACGGAGCTACCCGTAGTTTGCGCGATATCAATTTAAATATTTTTGATAAAAAAGTGACGGCATTTATCGGGCCTTCAGGCTGCGGTAAATCAACTTTGTTGCGTACTTTGAATCGCATGTATGACTTGTATCCAGGTCAACGTGCCGAGGGAAAAATTATCTACAAAGGTAAAAATATTCTGGACGCTGATCAGGATATTAATTTGTTGCGTGCCAAAGTTGGTATGGTGTTTCAAAAACCAACACCTTTCCCTATGTCTGTCTACGACAATATTGCGTTCGGTGTGCGTCTTTATGAAAATTTGTCGAAAGGCGAAATGGACGAACGCGTTGAATGGGCATTAAAAAAAGCAGCGATCTGGACTGAAGTTAAGGATAAATTACATAAAAGTGGTTTGAGCTTATCCGGTGGTCAGCAGCAGCGTTTATGCATTGCTCGTGACGTTTCTGTGAAACCAGAAATCTTATTGTTAGATGAGCCGACGTCAGCACTGGATCCGATTTCTACGGTAAAAATCGAAGAACTGATCAGTGAGTTGAAAGAAGAATATACAATTGCCATTGTGACACATAACATGCAACAGGCGGCACGTTGCTCTGACTATACTGCCTATATGTATTTGGGCGAATTGGTTGAGTTTGGCGAGACGGATCATATTTTCATGAATCCGGTGAAAAAAGAAACTCAAGATTACATTACCGGCCGTTTCGGTTAATAACCTATCCTTAGTGATACAGAATTCAGGAGACTACCTTGACTGGCGAACATTCTTCAAAACAATATGATCATGACCTTGAGACGATACGCTCTAAGGTATTGTTAATGGGCGGGCTCGTGGAAAGTCATTTCCATGATGCGATGTCATGTTTTCGCACTGGTAATGCTGATCAGGCCGAGGCGGTCATTCAATCTGATCTGGAAGTCAATCGCCTTGAGGTTTCCCTTGACGATATGTGTAGCCACCTGATTGTTAAGCGTCAACCTGCAGCAAATGATTTGCGCACAGTAATGGCGACAGGAAAGGTGATTACCGACCTCGAGCGTATTGGTGATGAATCAACGAAGATTGCTCGGATTTCCAAAGAGGCACATGCTAATCGCCGTGGTACTGCAATGTTTAATGGTTATGAAACAGTGCGCGTGCTGGCTGGCAGTGTCGCCGACATGTTGCATCATTCATTGGATGCGTTTGCCAGACTGGATGACGCCAAAGCGGTGCAATTAATCGCACAAGATGCAATTATTGACAATGATTTCCGTTCTATCATGCGTAATCTGATCACATTCATGATGGAAGATCCAAGCACGATTACATCTTCTCTGAATACGTTGTGGGTTGCCAAAGCCATTGAGCGTATTGCAGATCACGCAAAAAATATTGCTGAACATACGATTTATATCGTTGAAGGTAAAGATATCCGACATTCTGATTATGTCGCAATTAAACAAGATCAAAAAGTTGATAACGGATAATGGCTGCTGATACCACAATATTAATCGTCGAAGACGAGCCTGCAATTGTTGAGCTGGTGAGCTTTACCTTGCGTGCCGCCGGATGGAACACATTTTCCGTCAACAACACGGCAGACGCTTGGGATTTTATCCAGCGTCGTACGCCACAACTGATCTTGCTGGACTGGATGTTGCCTGACCAAAGCGGTTTACGCTTGTTATCTAAAATTCGTTCTGATCGTCAGTTCAATGAAATTCCTATCATCATGCTCACTGCTAAAAGCATGGAAGAAGATAAGATTGCCGGTCTCGATCACGGCGCTGACGACTATGTTACAAAACCATTTTCACCGCGCGAGCTGACTGCACGCATTAAAGCTCTTTTGCGACGCAAGAGCCCTGAACATTCACAGACAGCTTTAACTGCAGGAACTGTTGTGCTTGATCCGGTCAGTTGTACAGTGAAAATCGAAGAACAAAAAGTCGATATCGGGCATGCTGAATATAAACTATTAAAGTTTTTTATGGCACATCCTGAGCGTGTATTCTCGCGCAGCCAATTGCTCGATAAAGTCTGGGGTGATCACGTGGTGATTGAAGAGCGTACTGTAGACGTACACGTTTTGCGTTTGAGAAAAGTCTTGAAATCAGCCGAGTCTTTGATTAAAACAGTACGTAGCGTTGGCTATATGTTGTCTGAGAAGTAATCTTAAAATTCTGTCGGGAGGATGCTGTGCTTACTGTAAATCCTCCTGGTTCGCATTCAAATGGATGTAGATGAATTGTAGATGAGTTGTAGATAAATTGTAGATGAGCACTAATGCAATCTACCAGCTATTGTTGAATGCATTGCGATCCCTCTGAATCTTAACATCTTAAGATATTCAGACTGATAAGACTTATTTAAGAAGACATATTGTTCTTTTAGTTCTCTATCCATACTCCCAATTAAAAAAATATCAGGGATATTACATGTCGTCTCGCCTTATATTCTGGATTTCGAATTCAGTACGTATTTTGTTAGTGGCAATGGGCACTGCGGCTGCCTGCTATATGTGGGGTACCGTTATAGGTTTGTTGTTGGGTATCCTGGCAATGGCATCGTTGGTACTGGTGCAACTCTTTTATCTGCAACGATTGGCAGACTGGCTCGATCATCCCACTAGTTCGCGCTTACCAGACGGCTGGGGTGCATGGACTGATATTTTTTCCAGATTGTATAAATTGCGTCGTGGCGACGAAAAAAATCAAACAGAACTCACTGAGTGGTTAGCGCGTTTCCGGCAGGCGATGACCTTGTTGCCTGACGGCGTGGTGATTATGGATGACGTTCTGTTTCTAGAATGGTGTAATCCCGCCGCTGAACGCCACCTTGGATTGAGTCTGACAAAAGACAAGGGTATGCGCGTAACCAATCTGGTGCGCAGTCCGGAGTTCATGGACTATATTATTCTGGGGCGCTACGATACTCCTTTGACCTTATCATTCCGCGACCGCAAGCTGATTGCACACATTATTCCATTTGAAAACCGCCGGCAAATTCTGGTCACGCATGACGTTACAGAGTCTGAGCGTATTGATATGATGCGGCGCGATTTTATTGCCAACGCTTCGCATGAATTGCGTACCCCTTTGACGGTGATCAATGGTTTTTTAGAAATTGCTTCATTGCAGCCGGATCTCGATATTCCGACCAGAAATGCGCATTTAAAGTTGATGTCCGAACAGGGCGAGCGCATGCAACGTCTGGTTGAGGATATGCTGACATTGACACGGCTCGAGTCGATGGATCATCTGTTGAGGACGGAATCAATTAATATGCGGGGGCTGCTTGAGCAAATTTTACAAGAAGCTCATGCACTTTCTGCTGGCCGACACAAAATCACGCTTGATTGTCAGGGGCCGGACATTCGTGGAAGCACCGATGAAATTCGTAGCGCATTGACCAATCTGGTCACAAATGCAATCCGTTACACTCCAGAACACGGTGAAATCCAGATTCAGTGGTGCAATGCCCCGCAAGGCCCTAAATTTCTGGTGATCGATAATGGCATAGGAATTAGTCCGGAGCATATTTCGCGATTGACTGAACGCTTTTACCGCGTCGATAAGAGCCGCTCGCGAGAAACTCAGGGAACAGGCTTGGGCTTGGCGATTGTCAAGCACGTTTTATTGAGACATAACGCGAATTTATTCATTGATTCCGTGCCTGATCAAGGTAGTAAATTTGCAGTTCAATTCCCACCGGCAATTGTCATTGACGCCTAAAAATTTAAAATCGTTGTTATTCAAGCATGCCAGAATATATAAATTTTGTTATACCTGGCTTGTTCTGGGTTCTAAATACGGTACACTCAAACTAATTTGAGATTATTCAACAGGTCGTTGGCGAACTGGGTTCGGCGTGGGAGGATGTTCAATGGAGATGAACGTTTTAGTGCTTGACGATGCGCAGATCAACGTGACCCTGTTGTGTCTTTTGCTAAAGAAAATAGACAATTGTAATTCTGTTTCTTTTATAGAGCCTGAGCCTGCTTTGCTCTGGTGTGCTGGTAATGTCCCTGATTTAGTCATGGTCGACTACATGATGCCGACCATGGATGGCGTTGAGTTTATACGACGTTTCCGTGAATTACCCGGATGCCATGATATCCCCGTGTTGATGATTACTGCCAATAACGAGTTGGCATTGCGTTATCAAGCCTTAGATGTTGGCGCAAATGATTTCCTGATCAAGCCTATTGATAAAATCGAATTTTTGGCACGTACCAAAAATATGTTGGCGCTGCGAAAAAGCCAACGTTTCCTTGAAGACCGTGCCATTTGGCTGGACGTTGAAGTTAAAAAGGCCACGTCTGAAATTCGCGCTCGAGAGAGAGAAACGATCTTCCGTTTATCCAAAGCCGCAGACTCCCGCGACCCAGAAACCGGCGCCCATATTTTGCGTATGGCGAATTATTCCAGAATCATTGCCGAACATCTTGGATTGTCAGAAGCTGATCAGCAATTGTTGCTGGAAGCCGCTCCCATGCACGACATTGGCAAGGTAGGTATCCCTGATAGTATTTTGCTGAAACCTGGCAAGCTCACAGTCGATGAATTCACGATCATGAAACGGCATGCTAGCCTGGGTTATGAAATTCTTGCTGGTAGTAGCTCGGAGATGTTAAATGCGGGGGCCGTGATCGCTTTAGCTCACCATGAAAAATATGATGGCAGTGGTTATCCTGGTGGTTTGAAAGGCGATGATATTCCCTTGTTTGCGAGAATAGTCGCCGTTGCGGACGTATTTGACGCACTTACTTCCGAACGTCCTTACAAGGCAGCGTGGGAGATAGATAAAGCCCTTGCTTTTCTCGAAGAAGGTGCTGGACATCATTTTGATCCTAAGTGCATTGCAGCTTTTAATGCTGGCTTGGAACAAATTCTCGAAATTAAAAATCGCTACCGCGAAGAAAACGACGACAAAAAAACTTTTGGCGCTGAGTGGAATTTGTAATCGTTTCGATTTCTCAAAAATTATCAAAATTTATCGTGTCTGTGGCAATACCCTATGCAAAAACGATGTAGATCATGGTCTGCGTCAAATCTCTCAATTTCGTGAGCTGAATATGAAAATATCACAAATCGCAATTCAGGATATTTCTGGGATCGTTGGAAAGCTATCGCACTTAGCAGAAATCTCTCCGCAGTTGATACTGGTCTTTGGCTGCGTTGAGCATTTTTCTCATCCGGATTTTTTTCGAATACTGAAATCTGCATTTCCTGCAGCTGAAATGGTCGGCTGCACCACGGCTGGGGAAATATCTTCCGCGGTAGTCAGCAATTCGACATCAATCATTACGGCAATACATTTTGAATCAGCTAGTTTTCAGGTGGCAACGGCTGAACTCAAGGAGATGGATGCATCATTTCAGGCCGGTAAGGTATTGGCACATCAATTGCAATCGTCAGATTTAAAGGCGGTTATGTTGTTCGGGCAAGGGGTCAATATCAATGGTAGCGCCTTGATTGAGGGACTGGTGAATGTTCTTGGAACCAGCTTGCCGGTTACCGGTGGTTTGGCTGGTGATGATGGGGCATTTTCTAAAACGTTCATTCTTTCACCTCAAGGTGTGTCGACGTCTGATGTCGTAGCAATTGGCTTGAAAGGCGAAAAATTACTGTTCTCACATGGTAGCTTCGGCGGGTGGAGGGCTTTTGGTCCAACCAGGAAAGTAACAAAATGTGTGGGTAACGTTCTATATGAACTTGATGGCAATCCTGCACTCGATGTGTATAAGCGCTATTTGGGCGACTATGCAAAGGATTTGCCTGGTTCGGGTTTGTTATTCCCATTCGAAATGCTAGGTGATAGTCGCGAATCATTGGGGCAGATACGCACTATTCTTGGCATCAACGAAGGTGATGGAAGTTTGATTTTAGCTGGTGCGATTAACCCCGACGGTTACCTGCGTTTAATGCACGCGCATACCAATGATTTGGTCGATGGAGCTGAAATGGCAGCGCATGCAACAGTAGATGGCTTACCAAGCCCAAGTGGACAGAGTTTGGGTTTGTTGGTTAGTTGTGTAGGGCGAAAATTAGTGATGGGTGGACGCGTCGACGAAGAGGTTGAAGCTGTTCAGGACATCCTGGGAAAAAATACAGTCCTGTGTGGTTTTTATTCGAACGGTGAGATTTGCCCCGGATATAAGTTGGAAGCATGTAGTCTACATAATCAGACGATGACCATAACCTATTTGGCTGAGTTAAGCTGATGCCACACAAGCTATCCTCACGTCAGTACAAAAGGTTGCTTGGCATCGCAGATGAAGTTCAACTTGAAGCCGTATTGTCAGAATTTGAAACGCTGGCGTCTACTGAGTTAATCAGTGCTTCAGCAAAAAACGCGCTTGCAGGTTTCCGGCAGTTTTTATCGCATGTCGAGGAAACCTACCATCAGGCCGATCGCGATTTGGCGTTGGGAAAACTTAGTCTGGAGTTGAGTTCCAATGAATTGAGTCAGGCCAATGAAACCTTACGGCAAGATGCTGAGGCACGTCAGCAGGTGCTGGTAACTTTACGCAATACCACCAATCAAGTTCTTGCTCAATTGGGTAAACATCTTGATGATGATCGTAGTCTTGAAGGCTTGTCGCAATTATTGTCCGGCCTGGTTACCGAGTTACTCGACGCCAGAAAAGATGTTCAACGTGCCTTAGCAGAGGTTGAAAAACAAAAATTTGCGCTTGATCAGCATGCTATTGTCAGCATCACAGATGCAAAAGGCACCTTGATCTATGCAAATGAAAAATTTTGCACCATCAGTAAATTTGAAACGAAAGAATTGATCGGTCAAAATCACCGCATCGTCAATTCTGGTTTCCACAGCAAAGAATTTTTCCAAAATCTGTGGCACACCATTCAATCAGGTAATGTGTGGCATGGTGAAATCCGCAATGTCGATAAAGAAGGAGGATTTTATTGGACCAATGCAACCATCGTGCCTTTCCTGAATCAGGATAATCAGCCTTATCAATACATCTCAATTCGCACTGATATTACTGAGCAGTTACGCTTACGTGAAAAAATTCAGACTAGCCAGCAATTGTTGCAAAACGTCATGGATACCCTTGGGGAGGGCGTCTATACCCTCGATGCTAAAGGATTCTGTACGTTCGTAAATCCTGAAGCAGGAAAAATACTCGGCTATCACGCCTCTGAGCTACTTGGTCAGCGCATGCATGACCTTATTCACGCGATTCAACCAGATGGTCGCTGTGTGGAAATGAAAGACTGCGCAATTGATCAGGCAGTGTCAGCGGGTAAGGTATTCCGATCAGAGTTGGAGTATTTTCAGCACAGATCCGGCATTTTGTTTCCGGTTGCGATTGTTGTTTCGCCTATTTTTGAACATGGCATTATTGTTGGATCGGTGGCAGCTTTTCAAGATGTTTCCAGTCGGATTAAAGCTGATAAGGCGCTACGCGAAAGTGAAACTAAGCAACGCATGTTACTTGATCACGCCGCCGATGCAGTGTTTGTCGCCAATACACAAGAGCGTTGGACCTATGTGAATGACCTTGCGCTCAATATGTTAGGTTACGTCAGGGAAGAGTTAATTGGTCAAAGTATTTATGATTTACTTCCTCGCGAACAGCGTGAAAAAATACAAAAAAGTTTCTTGCATCGCCTGTTAGAACAAAAAATTATACGCATAGAAATTTTACTATTAAAGAAAAATGGCGAATTAGTTCCAGTGGAGTTAAATGCTGCTTTACTTCCCGATGGCAGCATCTATGGTTCTTGTCGTGATATTACTGAGCGTCAGCGATTTGAGTCTGCATTGATACAGGCAAAGGAAGATGCGGAGGCGGCCAACACCGCCAAGAGTGAATTCCTGGCCATGATGAGTCATGAGATCAGAACGCCCATGAATGGCATCATAGGAATGACCGAACTGGCTTTGGATTCTTATCTTGCACCTGAGCAAAGAGAATATCTCGAGTTAGTTAAATTTTCTTCTTATTCTTTACTCGGTATCATCAATGATATTTTGGATTTTTCCAAAATTGAATCGGGCAAAGTAGTACTTGAAAAGATCGATTTTGAAATCCGGGAGTTACTTGCCTCTTGCCTTAAGGCGTTGGCAATCCGGGCTTCTCAAAAAGGCATAGAGTTAGTTTATAAAATTGACGGTGCAATTCCTGATGTTATTCTTGGTGACCCCGGGCGTTTGCATCAAATTATTACTAATTTAGTTGGGAATGCCATTAAATTTAGTGAGCAAGGTGAAATTATCCTTGACGTTCAGCTTGTCCATCAAAGCACGGAATCGCTCGATATTTACTTCTCGGTGACGGATCACGGTATTGGTATCCCTTTGGATAAGCAAGCAAGTATTTTCAGTGCGTTTAGCCAGGCAGATGCATCAACGACGCGTAAATATGGCGGTACCGGTCTCGGGCTTACTATTTCCTCTCGCCTGGTGCAAAGTATGCACGGGATGTTAGAGGTCAATAGTGTGCTCGGTAAGGGGAGTACGTTTTATTTTACGGCTCGCTTTGAAGAGGGCGTTGGCTATATACCTGAAGTTGCAGTGCCAGATGTTTCTGGTTTGAGAGTGTTAATTGTTGACGATAATGCGATTAACAGACATTTTTTCTCAGACACTTTAAAAAAATGGGGTATGCATCCGGTTGCAGTGAGTTCCGGCGCTGATGCCTTGGTGAGATTATCTGACGAACAAGCAGGTGAAAATTGTTTTGATCTTATTCTGCTCGACGTCTGCATGCCAGAGATGGATGGATTCCATTTTATACAGGAGCTACAAGCCGTTAATGGTTGTGTACGGCAAAAAGTCGTCGTCTTGTCTTCTGCGGGGTCACCGGATGATGCACGCAAATGTCGGGATATGGGAATACGAGATTACGTAACTAAGCCTGTTAGTCAGCATGAGCTATTGGATTCAATTGTTACTGCTATGTCCGGCAATGCGTCACGAGGTGTCAGAAAACAAGTACCGGCTTCGGAAATATCGCCTGGCTTGGCACCGTTAAAAATAATGGTAGTTGAAGATAATCTGGTCAATCAAAAGCTGGTTTTGTCTTTGTTGAAAAAATGGAACCATACCGCTGTGCTTGCTGAGACTGGTCTGGTCGCTTTGGAGAAGTTTCAGCAAGAAAATTTTGATCTGATTTTAATGGACATGCAAATGCCCGAAATGGGTGGAATAGAAGCAACTCAACAGATAAGATCGTTAGAGGCGCAGCAAAAAGATCGCAAACATACACCTATCATTGCTATGACTGCAAATGCAATGCCCGGTGACTGGGAGAGGTGTCTTGACGCAGGGATGGATCATTACCTATCCAAGCCGATTAAAGCCGCACTTTTGCAAAACTTCTTGAGTCAGTACCAGCAGCTCGCGTCACCGATGGTAATAGAGAGGAATATAAACATGACTGAAGTATCGTATGAGCGCACAGCGGAGTTCCCCCATTTTGATTATGCACATGCTTTGCAATCAGCGGATCCAGAGATTGTTCACATTATCGGACATTCATTTCTTGACGTGTGTGATAAGTATATTGCAGAACTCTCTGATGCTGTCACAGCTAAGGATCCAGAACTCTTACATCGCTCCGCACATACGATGAAAGGCGTCGTGGGTAATTTTTGTGCTTATCCCATAGAGGAATTAGCTTTTAAGTTAGAGCAGAAAGGTAAGGATAAGAATTTCGAAGGCACATCAGAATTACTGACTGAAATTGCTGGAGAATTAAAGCTGTTGACCCTGGAATTGAAAAAATTTCTGGATGCTTACGCCAATCTGGCTTCTGAATAACGACCATTTTTTAGGTCAATTTATCTTCCAAAATTGTGCCGCCGGCATCACAGTTTCGTATGTCATTTAATAAAAATGCCGCAGCTGAATAACCGCTGTGGCATTTTTAGTGAGTGTAGATTTTATTTGACGATTGCCTGAGTACGCTCCGTTAGCCAGTTCAGTGCGGCACCTGAAACGCGTGAGCTTAAACGTTCAAACACCAGTGCGTGGTAATCGTTGATCCATTTAATTTCATCTTCTCTCAACATGTCGATGTTCATACAGCGCGTGTCGATAGGGCAGAGGGTCAGCGATTCAAATTGTAAATATTCACCAAACTCAGTTTGCAGTGCAGGAATGTTCAGCAGAAGATTTTCTATGCGAACACCCCATTGATTAGGTCGATAAATGCCAGGTTCATTCGATGTAATCATACCTTCTTCCATTGCAGTATGTGCTTCCGGAAGAGCGGCCGAAATCGATTGTGGACCCTCGTGAACATTGAGGAAGTAACCAACACCATGACCGGTGCCGTGACCATAATTAATGCCTTCTGCCCAGATTGGTGCTCGTGCCAAAGAGTCAAGCATTGGAGATGGTGTGCCACGTGGGAATACTGCTCGGGACAGATTGATCATCCCTTTCAGAACCAGCGTGAAATCACGCTTTTGTGCATCAGAGACGGTACCAATAGGCATAACACGGGTAATGTCCGTAGTACCATTCAGATATTGACCACCAGAGTCGATCAACAGCAAACCATCGCCTTCAATGACAGCGTGTGATTCTGGTGTCGCTCTGTAGTGCGGCATCGCGCCATTGCCATTGAAGCCAGCGATCGTGCCAAAGCTTGGTGAAATAAAATGGGGCTGGCGTGCACGTGCCTCGCAGATTTTTTCATCAATGGTGAGTTCAGTAATGCGTTCTTTACCTAAAGCATCTTCTAACCAACTAAAAAATTCGCACAAGGCGGCGCCATCTTGTTCCATGGCTTCACGGACAAATGCTGCTTCTTGTGCATTTTTGCGTGACTTCATAAAAACGGAGGGATTGATCGCATCGACTACACGCATACCCGCTGGAATTGCTTGCTGAAATCCTAGTGTGATACGGCGTGGATCAATCAGAATGCTGCTATTGGCTGGCAACGCTTTAAGTGCATCTGCTGCGTTATTGTAGCTGGCGATCTTGACATGATCTTGCGCGAGAATTGCTTGTAAAGCAGCGGGTATTTTGTCGTCTGCTACAAAGATAGTTGCGTCATTCATTCCTATCAACGCGTGTCCAGCGAATACCGGGTTATAGCTGACATCGCTACCACGCAGATTGAATATCCACGCCAGATCGTCGACGGTTGAAACGAAGTGCCATTCAGTGCCTTTGACGCGCATTTGTTCGCGTACCAGTGCTAATTTTTCCTGGCGAGAAATGACCGCGAACGGTGCAAGATGTTCAAAAATCGGTGACGAGGGTAAACCAGGTCTGTCGGTCCAGATTTCTTGCAGTAAGTCGATATTCGTTTTTAAATGTATTGCTTTGGCTTTTAAATTTTGCTCAAGAAGCCGTGCAGTCATGAGCCCCAGCACCATGCCATCAACGCTAACGGTTTGTCCGGCTTGGAGCGATTCCGTCAACCAATCTATATGCGTGGTTGAGCCAGCAGACGCAATTTTCATCATCTGTATGCCAGTCGGCACAAGTTCTTTTTCTGCCTGACTCCAGTAGCGGCTATCGACCCATAAGCCAGCAAAATCAGCTGTCACGATCAAAGTGCCGACGGAACCCGTGAAACCGGAAAAATAGCTGCGACCTTGCCAGCGATCCGGCAAATATTCTGATAAATGCGGATCGGCGGAAGGAATGATGGTGGCATCTATACCATGTTGCTTCATTGCGCTGCGCAATTGCAGCAGGCGGGCAGGAATCGGTGAGGTGATGGCGTTAGGGCTGCTTGGGCTGTTCATGACATGTTCTTTCAGGAGTACGTATCTATAAATGCTTATTGAAGTGATTGAGTATACTTGAAGTGAATTTCCATGCGCCGAATATGCCAATTTCGTCATTTTCTTAAGTATTCACGCATAACTTCTGAATTGCATTGGAAAAATTTCTGGATGCGCCTAATTTAATGCTGAAAGCCAAGGGCGGGTACAAGCTGCCAATATCAGCTAATCGGTAAGCTCATCGCAGGCTGCGCCCGCCGTGCAGATTTTGCACTTATTGAAGTGGCAAGAAAATGCCGCTGTACTTTTTAAACAAGCAGACCTAAAAAAATTGGCGGTCTGAATTGTTTATTCAGACCGCCAATTTATGAGAACTAATTACTCAATGTAAGGTGTTACTTATCTTACGCGCATACCAGGCTGTGCACCTGGCCACGCTTCGAGGATGTACAGACCTGGATTGGTTTTTTCATCGGCGGCGGAAGCTGCCAGTACCATGCCTTCAGACATGCCGAATTTCATTTTGCGTGGAGCCAGATTGGCGACCATTACCGTGAACTTGCCAATCAACTGTTCAGGTTGGTATGCTGATTTGATGCCAGAGAATACATTGCGGGTGCGACCTTCGCCGACATCTAAAGTCAGGCGTAATAATTTGTCTGAGCCTTCAACATGTTCACAGTTGACGATTTTTGCAATGCGCAGATCAATTTTGGCAAAGTCATCGATTTTGATTTCTTCTGCCAACGGCTCGATATCGTTCGGGTTACCAGCAACTGTGCTGTTTGTATTGGCGACAGCAGAAGCCTCCGCAGTAACAGGCGCAGCAGTTGCGGCAGGCGCCACCACCGGAGCATCAAACAATTGATCAAAAATCTTAGGATCTACACGTTGCATCAGGTGCGCATAAGGATGAATCTTATGTTGATGCGGCATCGCTACCGTCACATTAGCCCATTGCAATGGCGCAATATTCAATTGTGCTTCGACCTGTGCTGCGAGTTGCGGCAATACTGGTTTCAGGAAGATCGTCAGAATACGGAAAGCTTCGAGCAGGCGGCTGCATACTTCTTGCAATTTGGCATCGTTTTCTGCCTTTTTCGCCAGTTCCCAAGGCTTGTTGGCATCCACGTAGGCATTGACCAGATCGGCTTGCTCCATGGCAGCGCGCAAGGCTTTGCCATATTCGCGCGCCTCATACAAGGCTTTGATTTCTGGTGCCGCTTTGTACAAATTGCCAAGGAATGCATCATCTGCATGTGCCCAGTCAGTGGTAACCACACCATCAAAGCGCTTGCTGATAAAGCCAGCGGCGCGTGAAGCGATGTTGATGTATTTGCCAATCAGATCGGAATTGATACGCGCCACGAAGTCGTCGGGATTCAGATCCAGATCTTCGACTTTGGCGTTCAGTTTGGCGGCGAAGTAGTAGCGCAGCCATTCTGGGTTCATGCCGATTTCCAGATAACGCAAAGGTGAAATACCTGTGCCGCGGGATTTCGACATTTTTTCGCCAGATACCGTCACAAAACCATGCGCATACACATTGTCAGGTGTTTTATAGCCAGAGAATTTCAACATTGCTGGCCAGAACAGCGTATGGAAATAGGTAATATCTTTACCGATGAAATGAATCTGCTCGGTCGTTGGGTCTGCCATAAACGCATCAAAATCACGACCAGTTTTGCCGAAGTAATTTTTTAATGAGGCGAGGTAGCCGACTGGCGCATCGAGCCAGACGTAGAAGTATTTACCTGGTTGATCAGGAATTTCAATACCAAAGTACGGTGCATCGCGGCTGATATCCCAGTCGCCCAGACCGCCTTCGCCTTCCAGCCATTCTTTGCATTTATTCGCGACTTCTGACTGCAAGCGATTGTCTTGCAAAGCCCAACCACGTAGAAAGTCAACGCACTTCTGATCCGACAATTTGAAGAAAAAATGCTCAGAAGACTTCATGACAGGTGTCGCACCAGTCAGGACAGAATAAGGATTGATAACTTCTGTTGGCGCATACACAGCGCTGCACACTTCGCAAGAATCGCCATATTGATCTTTGGCACCACATTTTGGGCATTCGCCTTTGATGTAGCGATCAGGCAAGAACATGTTTTTGACTGGATCGTAAAACTGTTCTATCGTCTTGCTGGTGATAAAACCAGCAGCTTTTAATTTACGATAGATGTCTTGTGACAAAGCATGGTTTTCAGGGCCATCCGTTGAATGCCAGTTATCAAATTGTATATGGAAGCCGTCCAGATATTGCTTACGGCCAGCCGCAATCTGTGCCACAAATTCTTGTGGCGTAATGCCTGCTTTTTCAGCGGCAATCATGATCGGTGCGCCGTGCGCGTCATCAGCACCAACAAAGTGCACCTCGTTACCCGACATTCGCTGATGCCTTACCCAGACGTCAGCCTGAATATATTCCATGATATGGCCAAGGTGGAAGGGCGCGTTAGCGTATGGAAGAGCAGTGGTAACGAACAGCTTACGAGTCATGTTGATGCACTTTTAGAATTAACGGACAAGGGCATTATTTTAACAGCGAATCTCTGACAGAGAGCGCCTGTCAGCGCAGAAGTCTGCGCTTGGTCGATATAAACGATTGTTTTTGACCTGATTTGGCCAATTTGTTGCGGCAAACCGCAGCCACCATTCGCATACGGCAAGGAATACATCTGCCGAAAGGAAACAATAACAGTCGGTATGTTGTTGATTTGACTCTGGAAATAGGCGTCAGCTTGATGCGGCAGCGTAAGCTTACTTAAACAAATTCTGGTCTCAGACCACCCAATGTCCATCACGATACACTTCATCATCACCAAACCTGACCGATTTAGTGACTGCAAAGACATCAACATGATGACGGCCTTCGCCGCGTTTGATATGGGGTTTGGCATAACTGCCGTGCTTGGAACCTAGCGACAAGTGGATGCCGCACATGCGTTCATAAGTACCAATATCACGCACAGTGCGCTCTTTGTTGAAGGCGCGGTTCATCCCCAGACCTAGTTCTCTGACCCAGACCACGCCGTCGTCCGCCCGGATGTTGGTCAACACCTGATCAAATTCTGGCGTGGAATCTTCAGTGGCAACGACCTGGCCTTTTTCTATGATCAAGGTAATCGGCGTTTCAGGCTGATTAATGCTGAACGTGGTGTCGCCGAAGATGAATACGCGCACCCGACCATAGACATCTTCCAGGTTGACTGATTCAGTAAATACCTCACCGATTGGGAACTGGCCGCCGACGTTTTTCATTTCGCTGTAATCGCCGACGTTTAACTTGGCGGGTTCAAATTTTCCGCTGAAAATCAATTGCGCACCGTCGCTGTCGACCACGCCATGGTTGGCCTGATCAATTTTTTCTTTCAGCTTACGACCGACCACGCGATAGTAATCAGGATCATAGGCAAGGGCATCAATGTAATAATCGATCTCGGCACCCTCCATGCGTCCCAGATGCGGGTGCTCGATGACTTTCAGGCCTTGCTTAAATAATTCGACCCGCAATCGGTAGGCTTCCAGCCGGAAATTTGTAGACTGCACCAAAATCGCGAGATCGCCACTTTGCAGTGTAGCCAGCGTTTGTAAAATATCGGAGGGCGCTGTCTCATCAAAGTTGATACACAGGGCTTCCGGCAGGCAGAGGCGATAGGCGCTTGCTAATACCCGTGCTAATTCACAACGCTCGTCATATACCAGAACCGCTTTGTGTGTCGCCGTATGTTGAAAAGCATGTTCCAGCACGTTTTGTAAATGTGCGTGGCTGTTGGCGACACGGGTTTCAAAGTTGGAACTGAATGATGACATGAGGTATTTCTTAAAAATAAGCGGATTGCATAGTGAGCGGGGCACATTTCTTGGTAGCATTGAAATGTCGAATGCCGAACCAGCATTTTACCAGAGTGGCATGCAAGGCTCCCTGTCACGGTTTTTACGTATTTTACGATTTGCTACGTTGAGATGTAACTTTGATACCAAAGAATACTTATTTTCTTGATTTTAGTCATACCAATGTCATATTTTTTTGATATGATTCTTCGTAGCTGCTGTACATACAACTGATATGTATGACGGCAGCGAGGTGTGCTTTGTCTGCGTTTAGTGGACAAGCCGCCGTCCTGACATGAATGCGGAGCTGGGAAACCAGTCTCCGCATTTAACTTTTATGTGCCCAGCTTTAATTGTTGATCACGATAAGACTTGGGCGTCATGCCTGTCCATTCCTTAAACGCATGTTGGAACGCGCTTTGTTCCTGATAGCCAAGCATAAACGCAATATCTGAGAGGCTGAACTCTGCTTGCCGTAAATACTCTTGCGAGACTGAGAGGCGGGTTTCATCGAGTAACTGTTGAAAACTGAAGCCTGCGTCGGCCAGCTTACGTTGCAATGTTCTTTGGCTGACACCTAATTCCAGTGCAATTGTCGGTAAGCGTGCCAGATCACGTGATAAGTTTTTGCGAATCGCAACCCGCACCAAGGCCATGATGCTACCGTCATGCTCCGCAGCTTGCTTTTGTTTTAATAATTGCTCCGCATGCTGCTGCAACAACGGGTACATGCTGACATCCGCATTGGGAACTGCCCAGTCGAGTAGTGCCGTTGGAAACGTAGAGCAATCAAGTGGCGTTCCAAAAACGACGTCCGGACCAAAAATTCGATGATGCTCACTGATGTCTGATGGAGCGCTGTGCCTGAAAAATACTGGAACAGCAGGTAAAGTCGTGCCAGCAAACCAGTTGCCAAATACTCTGATTCCAGCAAACACACTTTCGGCCAGATGTCGGCTAGCGTGCGGGAAGTGGTTATGCCATTGGTATTCGGTCTGTGTGGCATTTTCAATTAATACTGAACGCCCCAGATCATGCGCTAATCCTTCATAGCGCATCGTCTGTTGGAACGCCTGGCGGAAATCTTTGCAGCTCATCAAAATCATGCCGTACACATTGTAGGTACCAAGTTTGACCCGCTCGCCCACATGCAGACCAAAGTGCTGGTCATTGCATAGCGCCGCGCCAGCGTCGAGCAAACGTACGTAAGCGCTGGCGGCGATGCTTTCGCCCATGTTAGTTAGCGACTGCGGTGGCAATTCTGCTTTTTCCGCCAGCGCGATTAAAGATAGCCCGCGTTCTGTGACCAGTTCCAATAGTGGTTGCACATACGCAGCTGCTACCCGAGCATCTGGCGGGCTGCGGTGCAAAGAACTGGTCAGGTTGTTTGGCATATTTCCACAAGATCCTTGTCATAAAAGCGCAATACGTGTGTTGCTAGGCTAGGTAAGCTAGCCGACAAGTATAACAAGGGAAATCTGCGTCATTTGTGTAAATTTCCTGCAGATCAATTCAAAAGGGCATGTATGCGACGATGGAACGGTTGGGGTGACGATAGTATTGAATTTGCTGTGAATGCTGATGCACTGGGTTTTTTGCAAGAACGCATCGGGCAGGGTGTGCCGCAAAAGGATGCCAGCAAAGCCAGCGTCATCGCCAGTGTGCCGGCGTCGCGTTTAACACCGCATCCATTGATTGATACCAGCCCGGAAGTACGACTGCAACATAGTCTGGGTCAGAGTTTACCGGATTGGTTGAAGATGCGATTCGGCCGGATTGAACAGTTTCCGGATGGTGTGGCCTTTCCTGAAAGCAGCGAACAGGTCAGTCAACTGTTGAATTACGCAACTCGCCATCATGTAGCTTTAATTCCGTATGGCGGCGGTACCAGTGTGGTAGGGCATCTTGCAGTACCTGGCGGTAATCAGCCGGTACTGAGTGTCAGTATGGTACGCATGGCGCAATTACTTAATATCGATAAAGACGCGCAATTGGCGACATTCGGTGCTGGTGTCTTTGGTCCTGATCTGGAAGCACAGTTACGCGCCCATGGTTATACACTGGGACATTTTCCACAATCATTTGAATATTCCACACTCGGTGGATGGGTAGTAACACGTTCATCGGGTCAACAGTCTTTACGTTACGGGCGTATTGAGCAATTGTTTGCTGGCGGGCGCATAGAGACACCCGCTGGACGTTTGGATATACCGACATTTCCTGCTTCGGCTGCAGGCACTGATTTACGTGAAATCATTTTGGGCTCTGAAGGCCGGATCGGTATTTTGACTGAAGTCACCGTCCGTATCAGTCGTTTGCCTGCGTGTGAAGAGTTTCATGCGGTATTTTTTCCGGATTGGGATAAAGCGCAACAAGCCGTGCGTAGCATTGCGCAAGCGAAATTGCCTTTGTCGATGCTGCGTCTTTCCAATGCTACTGAAACGTTGACCAGTCTGAAATTAGCTGGCCATAAAAAACTGATTGCCTTACTTGAAACTTATCTGAGTCTGCGTCATTGCAGTGATAAAAAATGTTTGCTCTTGCTGGGAGCGAGTGGCGATAAGCCTCATGTCCGTCATGCGATCAACAATGCATTGAAGTTAGGCAAAGCATACGGTGGCGTGCATGTCGGACAAACCATGGGGCAAAAATGGAAGCAAGGACGATTTAAAAATGTCTATCTGCGCAATACCTTATGGCAGCAAGGATATGCGATTGATACCGTAGAAACAGCATGTGACTGGCCTAAAGTAGCAGGCATGATGCAAGCGATCGAGTACGCAGCCACCAGCGCACTCGCAAGTGACGGCGAGCAGTTGCATACTTATACCCATCTGTCACATCTGTATGCGCAAGGCGCCAGTGTCTATACGACTTTTGTCTATCGTCTTACTGGTGATTACGAGCAGGATTTGAAACGCTGGAAAAAACTCAAAGCAGCGGCATCCCAAGCCATCGTTGATCACGGTGGCACCATCAGTCACCAACACGGCGTCGGCCGCGATCATGCGCCGTATTTGCATGCAGAAAAAGGCGAGCTGGGTATTGCCGCATTACGTCATCTATACCAACATTTTGACCCGGACGGTATTATGAATCCCGGAAAGTTATTGCCGGAATTATCTTCCTCGAAGGAACGCTAGCATGGCTTCATCAGTGTGGGACGACGCAGAGCGCAGCGATCTTGACGCCGTTTTATCGAATCACGGGCGGCCATGGGATCTGGTGGTCATCGGCGGCGGTATTACTGGCGCTGGTATTTTGCTCGAAGCCGCACGACGCGGTTTAAAAGCACTGTTGATAGAGCAGCGTGACTTTGCCTGGGGGACGTCTAGCCGTTCCTCTAAATTGGTACACGGTGGTTTGCGCTATCTGAAAGAAGGTAAATTCCACCTGACCCGTGATTCTGTGCGGGAACGACAAGCGTTGATGCAGGACGCGCATGGATTAGTTGATCATCAGAGTTTTGCCTTTGCGGACTATCAAGGTCGCAAACCTGGCCGTTGGATGTTTGCGCTGGGGTTGGCGATTTACGACAAGATGGCGCGCCAAACGGCACGGCATTATTTCCCGACCGATGAGTTTCTCATGATGACGCCGCATATCGGGCGTCAGGATTTAAAAGGTGGTCTCAGCTATCACGATGCCAAAACAGACGATGCGCGTTTAGTGATGCGGGTGTTGCAAGAGGCGAAAAGTCTGGGCGCAACGGCCATTAATTATCTGGCCGCATCGAAGATTGACTATGTGAATGAGCTGGCGCAGGGTGTGCAGGCAAACGATACTATCACAGGGCAAGACTACCAGATAAGGGCGCGAAGCATCATCAATGCCACAGGTGCGTGGGTAGATCGGCTGCGTTTGTCAAAAGAACTCAATGGAAAAATTCGTCCTCTGCGCGGCAGTCACCTGCTCATGCCCGGATGGCGCTTGCCCGTTGCCCAAGCGGTGAGCCTGATGCACCCTCGCGATGGTCGCCCTGTCTTCGTGTATCCGTGGGAAGGCGTTACGCTAATCGGTACGACAGATGTGGATCATCACGCAGATTTACAAACAGAAACGGCGATTACGCCTGATGAAGTCACTTACTTGATGGAAGCGTTGGCATTTCAGTTTCCGTCGCTCGCTTTGGGGCTTGACGATATTATCGCCACGTATGCTGGCGTCAGGCCGGTGATTGATACCGGTAAAGCAGATCCATCCAAAGAAGGGCGCGACCATGCGGTCTGGATGGAAAAAGGTTTGCTCACTGTGACCGGTGGTAAGCTGACTACCTTCAGACTGATTGCTTTAGATGCTTTAAAAAATCTGGCACCCTTGTTACCAGAATGGCATCCTGATTTACGTGTCACGCCGTTGTTTGACAATCCACGAAATAATAGCAATAGCCATGTGGAATTAGGCCTGCCACGTTCGCAACGTGATCGCTTATTCGGCCACTATGGCAGACTAACACCCGAGGTCATCGCTGCCGCGCATAAGCATGAGTTGGAACTCATTCCCGGCACAGAAACCATGTGGGTAGAATTGCGTTGGGCGGCAAGATATGAGTCTGTGCTGCAATTAGAAGATTTGCTGCTGCGCCGCACGCGTCTTGGTTTGTTGTTGAAGAACGGTGGTGCAGAGTATTTACCACGCATACGAACTATATGCCAAGGCGAATTAAAGTGGGATGACACGCGCTGGAATGTTGAACAGGCAGCGTATCTGGAATTGTGGCAAAAAAATTACTCTTTGCCCGCTAAGTCAACAATCAAAGATTGGCTAGTCAATGAATAATCACATAGAAAAACAATACATTTTAGCAATTGATAACGGTACCCAAAGCGTGCGGGCAATTCTGTTTGATTTGAAAGGAAATATCGTCGCCAAGTCGCAAGTGCATCTGGAAGCCTACTTTTCCGATCATCCAGGCTGGGCAGAGCACCATCCTGAGGATTATTGGCAAGCCGTTTGCACTGCCTGTCAGCGCCTGTGGGCAAGTAGCGGTGTGTCATCTGCTAGTCTGCATGGTGTGGCGGTGACCACGCAACGTGGCACGATGATCAATCTTGATCAACATGGTAAGCCACTACGTCCGGCGATTACCTGGTTAGATCAACGGCGCACTGATGTCGTGCCAGCCGTCAATCCTTTATGGTTAACTGCATTTAAAATTGCTGGCGTCAGCGATACGATAAATTTTTTCAGAGGCGAAGCAGAAACTAACTGGATCAAAGAACATCAACCAAATATTTGGGATAAGACCGCGCATTACCTGATGCTGTCCGGTTATCTGAATTACCGTTTATGCGATAAATTTATCGACTCGATCGGTTCACAAGTCGGCTATCTTCCTTTCGACTACAAAGGTTTGAAGTGGGCAGGTAAGTTGGATTGGAAATGGCAGGCGCTGGCAATCAAAGCAGAGACCTTGCCCGAACTGGTTGCGCCAGGAACGATCATGGGTAGCATTACGCCAGAGGCCGCAGCGCAAACCGGAATTTTAGCTGGAACACCTTTGCTGGCGGCCGCTGCTGATAAAGCATGTGAAGTGATCGGTGCCGGATGCCAGCAAGCACATATCGGTTGTCTCAGTTATGGCACAACGGCAACCATCAATACGACCAGTAAAAAGTATCTGGAAGTGACACCATTCATACCGCCATATCCTGCCGCTATTCCCGGCTCGTATAGCACGGAGGTACAGATTTTCCGTGGCTATTGGATGGTGAACTGGTTTAAAGAACAGTTTGGTCATCACGAGCAATTGGAAGCTGCTGCGCAGGGGCTGGTGCCGGAAGAGTTGTTTGATGAGCTGGTGAACGCTGTCCCGCCTGGTTCGATGGGATTGATGTTGCAACCCTATTGGACGCCGGGGATTAAAGTGCCGGGTCCAGAAGCAAAAGGTGCGATGATCGGTTTTGGTGACGTGCACACGCGGGCGCACATGTATCGCGCAATCCTCGAAGGCCTGGCTTATGCCTTGAGAGAAGGCAAGGAGCGGATAGAGAAACGGAGTGGTGTGGCAATCACGGAATTACGTATTTCCGGTGGCGGTTCGCAAAGCGATGCAGCGATGCAGTTGACTGCAGACATTTTTGGCCTGCCGACTTCACGTCCACATATCTATGAAACATCAGGGCTGGGCGCAGCGATTGACGCAGCTGTTGGATTGGGTCTGCATCCGGATTTTGATACGGCCATCCGTGCGATGACTCGCATAGGAAAAACGTTTGAGCCGATTGCCCATCATCACCAGATTTACAACGAGCTTTACCATCGCGTCTACCAAAAAATGTACGCGCGCTTACAGCCTTTGTATAAAGAGATACAGCAAATTACCGGTTATCCTCAGATGCATTAATGCTTGATCTTAGTTACTATTTGCTATTTGGCGGGGGAGACGTTGACCTCAACGTCTTGCATGCTGCCTACAGAGCCATTGTTATTCAAATAGATGCCGGACGATTCTAATTCTCCGGAAGATCCACCATCGCCGCTGTTATCGCCAATTGCTGTGTGCGTACTGACGCTGCCGAGGTAGAGCGCACCTATGCCAGCTTGCTGCAAACTCACAAACTGTGGTTTGCCATCGCTGCCTTCAATTAAAACACCCAGCTTGCTATAGGCTGGGTTGCTTTGATCTAGCCACCCGCTATTGTTTCCTAAGCTGTTTGCCAATGACTGTAGCTGAGCAAAGCCATTGCCAGTTGTTGGACCGAATAATTGTGTCTTGTCGGTGATTTTTCCATTATCGTCCGGGTTATATGCCAGGTAGCCACCGCCCTGAATAAACGGCATGGTGACTTTCTTGCCATCGTTATTTAAATCGAATGAGAACGTCTGTTGACCTAGCTGAACAGAGTTTCCAGAAAAGTTAATGACCAGAGGGTCTTTTAAGGCACTGCCAGACTTGATCGTCACAGATTGGGTTTCTTGTCGTATCGTTTGTACTGATTGATTCAAGTCGAAGTGAATTTTTTTGTGGTCACTGGTTTCAATGTCACCCTCGGCACTAAAACTGGTACTGGTTGTTTGCGTCAAGGTGGTTTGTGCATTGTAAATAGCGCCGCCGCCCTGCGCTGTAGATGTTGGTGTTGATGCGGTACCCGTTGCTTGATCTGTATGCGAAAAATCGGCTGGATTGATGAGGTGTATGGTCTGTCCAAATATTTCTTGCAACAACTCGATCAGTGCCTGCATTTTTGGATCAATGTTGGTGTACGTGTTGCTATTGCTTGTTGCATTGGTTGCATAGCCTGTACTACTTGATACCTGCCCAGAGCCCATACCTGAATTGCCATTGGCCAAATTAAACGTTGCCAGTGCAGCCTTTCCGATATCGGATATTTGCACTAAAGACGAGTTGTCCGGCATGCTGTCCAACTGATCCGGAGCATCAATTGCTGCCCCCTTAAATATTCTTAGTTGCTGCTTAACACTCATTTGTGCGCTGATATGTTGACTCGACTGCATTGCAATCTGAGATGAGCTAATGATCATTGCAGTCTCCAGAATCAGGGGAAAGACTTTCCTGATATCGGCAGTGATTGGCAAAGCTTGAGTTAGAATTTTAAATTAAGTTCAGCACGAGAGTTCTTTTTCCGGAGCTATCTTTTTCTTGTTTGTGACTTTGGATTTCTTTAACGCAAAACTTAAACCTGTGGAATGATAAAATCGTCTGAATTCAATTTGTCTTGAACAATTCTTTATATGAAATTCACATGAATGTCCCTGTTTCAGAAGTTACTGACTTGAAACCTGTGTCTCAAGTCAAGACACATTGGTACGCGAGTCTGCAATTAGGCTTTGCGGATGATGCTGGTACGACACGCCTGATAGAGCGCAAACATAGTGGCCCGCTACGTGTACAAAAGCCTTTGTATCCTGAGGGCGATGCAATTTGTCACGCGATCTTGATACACCCGCCAGGTGGCGTGGTGGGTGGCGATCAACTACAAATTTCTACCACTGTAGGTGAGAATGCACATGCCTTGATTACAACACCAGGTGCAGCCAAATGGTATCGCAGCAATGGCTATACTTCTGCGCAGACGATTGAATTACATGTAGGCGACAATGCGCATCTGGAATGGTTGCCGCAAGAAACCATCTTCTTCGATGACGCTAAGGTCAATTTATGTCAGACCGTGCATCTGACCGGTAATGCCAGTTTTATTGCCGCTGATATTTTGTGCTTTGGTCGAACCGCTTCTGAAGAAATTTATAACAGTGGAGAGATTCACCAAAACAGCAGTATTTTCCGCGACGGCAAAATGATCTGGCATGAGCAAGGTAGTATCAGTGGTGGCAGCGGTACAATGCAAAGTCCTCTGGGGCTCAACGGCAAGTCGGTCTGTGCCATGGTATTGGCGTGTGGGAAGTCGTTGAATACGGATCAGTTACGGCAATTGCGCGAGCAAACTGGTTCTTTGATTAACTTGCATGAAGCAGATGCATTATGTGGTGTGACGCAAATGAAAGGCGTCATCGTCGCGCGTTATCTGGGTAATTCCAGCGAACTGGCAAAACAGTGGTTGCAATTAGTGTGGCAACATTTGCGTCCGGTGATGAGTGCGCAGGTGGCTGTGATTCCGAGAATTTGGAATACCTGAGCAAGTCGACCGGTAGCGTATATGGAGCGGATGCGTCATTTGTTGACAGGTACTATCCAGGGCGTCTGACTCAAAGCTTCAAAGCCGCCTTTCAGTGGCCGCACATCCGTGAATCCCATTGCTTTGAGCGTATGCGCCGCATGCACTGCACTGGCGTCAGCGGGACAAGCGCAAAAGGTGATGATTAACTGCTGCTCTGGCAGATGCTCCAGATTTTCACCGACCTTGTTCACATTGCGGACCAACGCTTGCGGAAACATGCCAGTTTCATTGATTAATGCCTGACTGCGTAAGTCGATGACCTGGAACGGCGTCTTCTTTTCGCTTAATTCTGCTAATTCCTGAACGCTGATGTGAGGGATATTTGCCAAATGCTCGAAACGTTTTTTCTGCCAGACTTTCCATCCCAGCCAGCTGACCAGAATGACAGAAAATACGGTAGCGATTTGTATTCCATGCTCGGCCAATATTTCTACAGATGCACTGATTTGCGCTTGCAAAGCATAGCCAGCCAGTAGGGCTAAGCCAGACCATAAAGCCGCTCCGATAGCTGAGGCGATCAAAAATTTTGCCCGTGACATCCCCAATGCTCCCGCGACCGGTGGGGCGACGATGGAGAAGCCAGGAATGAATTTACCAAACACTAAGGACCACATTCCCCATTTGACAAAACGTGCCTCGGTTTGATTGACGCAAGAGCCCGGATTAATCGACATTTTGCACAGCAGTTTGAGTACTTTGTAGCCAAATATTTTTCCGGCCTGGTACCACACCTGATCCGCAATCAACGATGCTGCGACCGCTGCTGCCGACATACCGCCCAGTGCGAGTAAGGATTTAGCCTGGCTGGCATTGAGCATCAATGTCGGTACCGCAGGCACCGGGATACCTAGCTGTTGCAGCAATACATTGCAAAAAATCAGCATGGTACTGTGATGTGCAAAGAAGTCGTTGAGCCAATGCGCAGTCATAGGGAATTGGCTTTGTTTGAAGACGTTGAAAGGTACGTGCAGATTAACATGGGATTCTTATTTTGATTGATGTATAGTTTTGAAGGATTATATATCGTCCATACTATCTGCTCAGCAAACACGCTTTAACACCTGGGCTTATGGAGCGATTGTATTACAAGCGGCGGCATTACCCGACGCTTTGCCGTTCGTACCAAACAGCAATTGAACGCCACATTGCGAGCCAAACATTAGCCCCTGATTGTGTCCAACGCCAACAATCTCGTAGCGCTGATGCATTTGCAGACTGAGTTCACCGGCGCGATAGTGTTCGTATTTCCAGTAGCCACGGGCGCGGGTGATACGGGTTGGACCTTCAGCTTCCGCACCGCAGGATTTATCTAGCACTCTGTGATTGGGATCATTATCGGCGGTGCCAGCGAGATAAATTACTTGTCGTTGCAAATAACGTCGGAATAAATCATCGCCGTTGACATCGCCTGCGTAAGACACCATATGTTGCATGCCATAGCGATAGTCGTCAAAGGCTGGGCAGATTTCCTGATCGTAGACGGCAAAACCATTGCCTTTTGGTCTCTCTGCAGTGAAGTATAGGTAGGACGAAGGATTAGCGATCACATATTTTAAATCCAGACCTGTCTGACGGATTTTTTCATCGACGTGATTAAGTGCCGCATAACGATGTACTAACTGACCACCACCAGAGTGTCCTGCTACCGTAATTTTCTGCAACGATGGATAACGGGCTTTGCTCGATAGCATCAGCAACATATCGTCCAATACCGTGAGTGAACTGAGCCCTGAAGTGGGATATACGCCACTGACGGCATTTTCACCGCCACTCCAGCCTTGGACTGACCAGACAGGCATGTTATCAAAGCCTTTCGTCTTGTCCGGCACCCCGGGGAAGTTAGGGGCAATGATCAAAATTTCATCAGGATTACGTCCTGAGTCCTTTAACAGTTCCATCGCGGACATGTAGTAGTCGTCACCGTTTCTTTGAATGCCGTGTTGAATGACGATGATTTCCTTAATTGATGGCAAACTTTGACTCAGATCCCGATTGGCATAAACGGGGAAATCATACTGTGCGTTGGCGTCTCGCCCCAGGTGCAGACGCTGCCAATGTGGGGCATCGCTTGCAAATCCAATGCTGCACATCAGCGATATGCTCGTTGATAGAGCGGTCAGAGAGGTCTTGATGAAGTTCATTCGTTTTCCACGTGCAAATAAAAATTAGTCGTAAATTCAACGATTCAATTGATTATACAAAGACTCATTGCCTCAAGGGGGTTGCGGTTCTTACGTATTATGCAATGCGGGAAAATTAGCGTAGTTTTACTGGTAAAACTGTAACGCCGCACTACAATTGTTCGAGATTGCACCAAAATGCGGCATTAGTCATTTTGTCTGGCACCGTCGAAGCGAAAACAACGTTAGAGAGCTGGTTTGATTCTTGCAAGTGTTGTTAAAACGAGAAAAACTGAGAGAGGTGCAGACATGGATTTAACTCCACGTGAAAAAGACAAGCTATTGATTTTTACCGCTGCCTTGCTTGCCGAACGCAGAATGGCGCGTGGCTTGAAGCTCAATTATCCCGAAGCAGTTGCCCTGATCAGCGCGGCCATCATGGAAGGTGCGCGCGACGGCAAAAGTGTTGCTGAACTGATGTCAGATGGAACGCAGATTCTGAAGCGATCTGATGTCATGGAAGGGGTGCCAGAGATGATCCCCGATATCCAAATCGAAGCGACGTTTCCGGATGGCACCAAACTGGTCACCGTCCATCATCCTATTCCCTAGGAGAACGCATGATACCCGGAGAAATGTTCATCGCAGAAGGTGATATAGAACTCAACGTGGGGCGTCCTACGGTCACCCTTGTGGTGGCAAATAGTGGTGACCGGCCGATTCAGGTCGGTTCGCACTTCCATTTTTATGAAACTAACCCTGCATTAAAGTTTGAGCGTGAAACAGCCTATGGCATGCGCCTCAATATAGCGGCGGGAACGGCGGTGCGCTTTGAGCCCGGTCAGCAGAGAACGGTTGAGCTGGTGGCGCTGGCTGGCAGCCGTGAAGTGTATGGATTTAATGGTTTAGTGATGGGTAAATTAAAAGGTGTCGCATGAAAATTTCTCGTCAGGCTTACGCTGAAATGTTTGGTCCTACGACGGGTGATCGTATTCGCCTCGCTGACACAGATTTGTTTATCGAAGTCGAAAAAGATTTTGCCATTTATGGTGAGGAGGTCAAATTTGGCGGGGGTAAAGTCATACGTGACGGCATGGGGCAATCTCAGCGCATCCATGAATACGTCATGGATACCGTCATCACCAATGCGGTGATTCTCGACCATTGGGGTATCGTCAAGGCCGATATTGGTTTAAAGAATGGCTTGATTGCCTGCATAGGCAAAGCGGGCAATCCTGATATACAGCCTGGTATTGACATGGCAATTGGTGGCGCAACTGAAATCATTGCTGGCGAAGGCATGATTGTCACTGCCGGTGGTATTGATTCACATATTCACTTTATCTGTCCACAGCAAATCGAAGAAGCTTTGATGAGCGGCGTGACCACCATGTTGGGCGGTGGAACTGGTCCAGCGGTGGGTACCGCAGCAACGACATGTACGCCGGGGCCGTGGCATTTGCATTCGATGTTGATGGCGGCGGATGCATTTCCAATGAATTTAGGCTTTTTAGGCAAAGGGAACGTGAGCTTGCCTTTGCCGCTGGAAGAGCAAATCCGCGCCGGCGCGATAGGGCTGAAATTACATGAAGATTGGGGCAGTACGCCACAAGCGATAGATAATTGCCTGAGCGTCGCTGATCGCATGGATATTCAGGTGGCGATACATAGCGACACCTTAAACGAGGGCGGATTTTTAGAGCATACTCTGGCAGCATTCAAAGACCGTACGATACATACGTTTCACACTGAGGGCGCGGGTGGCGGGCATGCGCCAGATATCATTGCCGCGGTAGGTGAAGGCAATGTGCTGCCATCGTCTACCAATCCTACCAGGCCATACACCGTCAATACGCTGGATGAGCATTTAGATATGTTGATGGTCTGCCACCATCTTGATCCTGCCATCGCTGAAGATATTGCGTTTGCAGAATCGCGCATTCGCCGCGAGACTATCGCCGCGGAAGATATTTTGCATGACATTGGCGCTATTTCTATGATGTCATCCGATTCTCAGGCCATGGGGCGGGTCGGTGAAGTGATCATGCGTACCTGGCAAACAGCGCACAAAATGAAGCAGCAACGCGGCGCACTTGCTGAGGACAGCGCAGCGAACGACAATTTCAGAGCCAAACGTTATATTGCCAAATATACGATTAATCCTGCGATTACCCACGGTATTTCACATGTGGTTGGGTCCTTGGAAGTTGGCAAAATTGCCGACATCGTTTTATGGAAACCTGCATTTTTCGGTGTTAAGCCATCCATGATCTTAAAAGGTGGCATGATCGCTGCGGCCCAAATGGGTGACCCGAACGCCTCTATTCCCACACCACAACCGGTGCATTACCGCATGATGTTTGGGGCGTTTGGAGGCGGTCTGAAGAAGTCGTTTACCTTTGTCTCGCAAGCCGGTTTCGATGCTGGATTGGCAGAACAATTGAAACTCAATAAAACGCTGATCCCCATCAAAAATACGCGCCATATTCGCAAGCAAGACATGATACACAATGGCCTGACACCGAAAATGGAAGTTGATTCTGAGACCTATGAAGTTCGCGCCAACGGTGAATTGCTGGTGTGTGAGCCAGCGAAGGTTTTACCGATGGCGCAACGCTATTTCTTGTTTTGAGCCCCCCATTTTGTAAGGCAAATCCAGCGAGAGGAAATTTAAAAAGCAATGCTAACACTTCATACAAAAACCGAAAAAGCAGAAAAAATTGATGGGCAATTGATTTTGCCTTACGAATTACGTGAAAAATCGCGTCTGCGTGCCAATTTGGTCAGTGGCGAAGATGTCGCTGTGTTCACTGTGCGTGGTACGGTCATGCGTGATGGCGATCTGATGCTAGGCAATGATGGGCGCGTGATTCAGGTGGTGGCAGCGCCAGAGCCGACGTACAAAGTTGAATGCGACCACGCGTTTGCCTTGCTGCGTTGCGCTTTTCATCTGGGTAATCGGCATACGCAGGCGCAACTCGGGGATGGTTTCTTGCGTATCAGAAAAGATCCGGTATTGAAAGAAATGCTGCAAGGGCTGGGTGCAAAAGTCAGCGAAGAAATGGCCAGTTTTGAGCCAGAAGCTGGCGCCTATGGTGGTGGTCATCACCATGCCGGAGATGATATGCATCCACACAATCCGCTGGCGCCGATTCCCTTGCGTCAACGTATTCATCGCCCATCGGATAAAGCCTAGTTTATGCAATCGACGGCCTTATTACACTTGCTGCAATTAGCCAGCCCATCCTTGCCTATCGGTGCATACAGTTATTCGCAAGGTCTGGAGTCGGCAATTGAACGAGGTTTGGTGAAGAATGAGGCAACAGCAAGAGCGTGGATCGCGCACTATTTGCAAGAAATTGTCGCCAAGTTTGAAGCGCCTATTTTATGGCGCTTACTGCAAGGATTTCAGCAGCGCGATGTGGCGCAGGTGACCTATTGGAATCACTTATTTATTGCAGCGCGTGATACAGCGGAGTTTAGAGCGGAAAGCATACAGATGGGCTACTCGCTGGGTAAATTGGTTGGCGACTTAAAGATTGCTGATACTGAATTACTGACAATCTTGTTGGCACAGTCTGAATTACCGTTGCCCACTTCGTTGGCATGTGCTGCCGTTGCTTTAGATGTGCCACCAGAATCTGTGGTGTTAGGGATGTTATTTTCCTGGGCAGAGAATCAGGCTTTGGTGTGTGTGAAGTCGATACCTTTAGGCCAGGTTGCCGGGCAAAGATTGTTGTTGTCTTTACGGCCTGAATTAGAGGCTGCAGCGAATCTGGCGATGCGTTTGCAAGATCATGAATTGTCCAATTGGGCACCGGGATTGTCGCTATTGTCGATGCAACACGAGGTGCAATACAGCCGTCTTTACCGGTCATAAATAAGAAATTGAACATGAGAAGCGAGATCAAATGAATACAACAAAGATAGAACCCAACCCATTGCGGGTTGGTATCGGTGGACCGGTCGGATCAGGTAAAACTGCTTTATGCGAGATGCTTTGTAAGCGCATGCGTGATGAGTATGAAATGGCGGTCATTACCAACGATATTTACACCAAAGAAGACATGGAAATATTGCTACGTGCAGATGCGTTGCCCGCAGAGCGTCTGATGGGGGTGGAGACTGGTGGTTGTCCGCATACGGCGATCCGTGAAGACGCCTCGATTAATCTGGAAGCCATCGCTCGCATGAGTGCGGATTTTCCGGAGCTGGATTTGATTTTGGTTGAATCTGGTGGCGACAATCTGGCGGCAACGTTTAGCCCGGAGTTATCTGACCTCACCATTTACGTGATTGACGTTGCGGGCGGCGAAAAAATTCCACGTAAAGGTGGCCCTGGCATTACCCGTTCTGATCTGTTGATCATCAACAAAACTGACTTGGCACCGCACGTTGGTGCGAACCTCGACATCATGGCGCAAGATGCCAAGCGCATGCGCGGTGAGCGTCCGTTTGTGTTCACCAATTTGCGTACTGGTGATGGCTTAGAAACGGTCGTCAATTTTATCCGTCAGCAAGGGATGCTGGATGTTGTACGTACCTAATCAAGTTAAAGCACGCTCAGTTTAAACTCAATGAATAGAGAGAAAATGATGAATACCCATAGCCAGAAAAATCTTGTGAAATTTGCCGCGCTTTGCGGATTGTTTTTGTTTGCTTTGCCCGCTTCTGCGCATGTCAGCGTGATGCATAGCGTAGGCGGTTTTCAAGCCGGATTGATGCATCCGTTGACAGGTCTTGATCATTTACTGGCAATGCTGGCAGTGGGTGTGTGGGCGGCACAAAACCAACGCCCTGCGATATGGTTGCTACCACTAGTTTTTCCTTTAATGATGGTGGCAGGTGCATTGGTTGGTATGTCTGGCGTGTTGGTTCCTGGCATTGAAGCTGGCATTGCCGCTTCGGTTTTGATACTGGGACTACTTATCGCCTTTATGGTTCGCCTGCCAGTTGCCTTAAGTGCGTGTCTGGTTGCCGTTTTCGCGCTGGCGCATGGCTATGCGCACGGTGTAGAGTTGCCTGCTGGCGCCTTAGGTGCATGGTTTGGCACGGGTTTTTTGCTGTCTACGGCACTCTTGCATGTCACTGGATTGTTCGCCACTTTGTTTGTAAGTCGAATTGCTAGTCGTGCAATAAGCCTTCAATTAAATCGTATTTTGGGTGCTGGGATTGCGTTCGCTGGTCTTTATTTTTCTGCTGCTTTAGCTTAGTGTTTTTTTTGCTGATAGGTCACGAATATTGGTCGCCTATCAGCACTTCTCCTGAGAATCTCGATTGAGATATCTGTCTGCATACTGGTCGACGTACATCCTTTAATCAAACGTTGCATGGATGTTTTGAAGCAATATTACATAGACATCCTTTGCCTATTGTGTCTGTTGTGCCGATTTCGTCATTTGAATACCTCACAAGTGTCAAGACTTGTCGACTCCTCGCCCTCTACAATAAAGCTTGATTTGAAAATCAATTGCTTGGTGGATTTATTTGCCAATAGCTTAGAGTACAAAAAGGAGAAGACAATGTGGCATGGTGTGATACCCGCAGTAACAACTAAATTTACTCAGGATGATGGTCTCGATTTCAAAGAAATGGAACGTTGCTTCCGCTATCTGCTGGATGCAGGTTGTGACGGCCTGATTGCATGTGGTTCTTTGGGGGAGGGGCCATTGTTGTCGCATGCCGAGCGCATCGAAGTATTAAAGCTGACTAAATCAGTTACGGGCAATAAGCCCGCCATTCTGACCGTGGCAGAAGCCGCCACACGCGATGCCTGCGCATTGGCGGAGAAGGGTGCCCGTGCTGGCGCCGATGGCTTGATGGTCGTTCCAAGCACGATTTACCACAGCAATCATAAAGAAACGGTTGCTACTTTACGCGCCATTGCCGCAGCGGCTGACCTGCCCGTTATGATTTATTCTAATCGCCTCGCGTACCGTGTTGATGTCACTACCGATATGCTGGAAGAGCTTGCCGACGATATTCGTTTTGTTGCTGTGAAAGAGTCCTCGGATGATATTCGCCGTACCACAGAAATTATCAACCGCCTCGGGTCTCGCTATGACTTGTTCACTGGCGTGGATAACCTCGCATTTGAAGCACTGACTGCTGGTGCAGTTGGCTGGGTGGCGGGTTTGGTGGTGGCGTTCCCGCATGAAACGGTCGCAATTTATCGTTTGATTAAAGCTGGGCGTTATGCTGAAGCTTTGGATATTTATCGCTGGTTCCGTCCTTTGCTGGATCTGGATGTGTCAACTTATCTGGTGCAAAACATCAAATTGGTTGAAGCGTTGGTGATTGATTCCAATGACAGAGTGCGCGCACCACGTATGCCATTGGATGGCGATTTGCGTCAGCGCGTAGAAAATGTCGTCAAGACAGCGCTGCAAAATCGCCCTGCATTGCCTTCAGTTGCCTGATAGCTAGTGATGCACTCCCATCCGGATGTGATCGTCATTGGTGCAGGCATCGTTGGTGCCGCCTGCGCGCTTAGTTTGCAAAAAGCAGGCATGCAGACTTTGTTAATCGATGCAGCGATGCCAGGTTGCGGTGTTACAGCAGCGGGTATGGGTCATCTGGTCGCACTTGATGAGAGCGAGCAAGAGTTAGATTTATGTTTGTATTCATTGCAGTTATGGCGTGACTGGATACGGGAGCATCCGGGTATCGGACAGGTAAGTCAATGCGGTACTTTATGGGTCGCAGAAAACGAACAGCAACTTGCCGCCGCACAAGCGCGTGCTGCGCGCCTGAACGCGCGCGCGTGGCAGGCAGAGGTACTGAACTCAGAAAAACTACGTCAGCTTGAGCCAGCGTTAAGGCATGGTCTGGCTGGCGCTGTTCGCGTATTTGGCGATAGTGTCGTTTATCCGCCAGTGATTGCCTATCATCTTGCACAAGAGTTGCAGTTACACGGCGGTAAATTGCAATGCGGTTTGCGTGTGAATGCGATTCTTGATGACGTTAGTGCATCGGAGACCATCTTGTTTGAAGATGGCCAGCGTTTGTCAGCACAATACATCGTGGTTGCGGCAGGTCTTGGTGTAGCGGAGCTGTTGCCGGAGATTCCAGTATTTCCGCGTAAAGGGCACCTGGCGATCACGGATCGCTATCCGGGTCGCTTGCAACATCAGATTGTGAGCATGGATTATGGGCAGCACCATATGACGCCAGATGGCTTAAGTGTCGCCGCTAACATACAACCACGTTCTACGGGACAATGGCTGATCGGTTCCAGCCGTCAGGATGGGCAGACGGATACCACCGTCTCGCCAGTCGCTCTTGGCGCTGTTCTGCAATCAGCAATTCGTTTATTGCCTTGCCTGGCAACCATGAATGTTATTCGCGCCTGGGCTGGCATGCGTCCTGCGTCGCCGGATGGGCAGCCGATTATCGGCGTGCATCCTGAACGTCCTGGCATTTGGCTGGCGGCGGGGCATGAAGGTCTGGGAGTTACAACTTCCTTCGCGACAGCAGAGATATTAAAGGATCTTATCCTTGATCAGATGACCAGCATAGATTCAACACCTTACTCACCATCGCGCTTATTTGAGAGCAAGCAATATGCATAAAGACACTTTGCGTGCAGCACAAGCTATACAGGTGTGTCTCGACGGTGAATGGCTGCCAGCAAAAAATAATATGACGGTTGCTGCGTGGATGCTAACACAAGCGAAACTTTCAACCCGCATATCATGTTCTGGCACACCGCGCTTTGCCGTATGTGGCATGGGTGTTTGTCAGGAATGTCGCATCTCTGTGAATGGTCATCCACAGCAATTAGCTTGTCAAACCTGGTGCGAAGCAGGAATGGTTATTGATACCGGAGGCGTCGCTTGAAAGTCAGAGATAGCGGTACAAAAGAGATTTTCGCCTCATTGTTGATTATCGGTGCTGGACCGGCTGGTTTAGCTGCTGCGCTTGCCGCCGCTCCTCATGCAAAGAGTATCGTAATCATCGATGAAAATGCCGAGGCTGGTGGTCAAATTTGGCGCCGTGATTCGCTTCAAGTGCATTCACCCGCAGCGCAATTGAAGGAAAAATTACTTACCTATCCGCATGTGCAATTTGTGTTTGGCTCGCGGGTGATCGCGATGGTTGAACAATACTGTCTCCTTATAGAAACATCAGAAGGTGCGCAGCAATTACGATGGGAAAAACTCATATTGTGTAATGGCGCGCGTGAGCTTCTATTACCGTTTCCAGGGTGGACATTGCCCGGTGTAACTGGTGCAGGTGGGCTGCAAGCTTTGATTAAATCGGGGGCGAACTTAAAAGGCCAACGTGTGGTGATCTCGGGCACTGGCCCATTATTGCTATCAGTTGCTGCCAGCGTTAAGAAGGCACAAGGACACGTTGTTGCCATTGCAGAACAACGTTCCACAAAAGAGTTACTGGGATTTTCTTGTCAGCTTTTTTCTGCTCACAGATCAAAATTTTGGCAGGCACTGCGTCTGTTTAGTCTGATTAATCCTTTGCGTTACCATCACTCTGCTGTTGTTACAGTTGCGCATGGAGATAGGCAATTACGCGCGGTCACTGTAGTTCAGTCGGGAAAACAAGAAGAAATTTCTTGCGATCTATTGGCGTGCGGCTTTGGTTTGCGAGCGAATGTGGAATTGGCTGAATTATTGCAATGTCAGATTCAGGATGGTGTTGTGGTGGTTGATACACAGCAGCGCACCAGTCGTGAAAATATCTGGGCAGCAGGCGAGATAACAGGCATCGGTGGTGTAGAAAAGGCCTTGATAGAAGGGCGGATCGCCGGACTTGCGGCGACGAATGATGTAGTGACCGAAGCCGATACGTTACAACGTCAGGATGCTTATTCATTTGCAAAATTGCTGAACCAAACGTTTTCTGTTGATACTAGCTTGCGAAAATTGTGCAAGCCAGATACGCTAGTTTGTCGTTGTGAGGACGTGGCTGCGCAAGAGCTGGCTCCATTTACTGATTGGCGCACTGCAAAATTAATGACACGCCCTGGCATGGGTGCTTGCCAGGGAAGAATTTGTGGTGCTGCTTGCCAGTTTTTATATGGTTGGGATACCCCGGAAGCACGGCAGCCTGTTTTTCCGGCCAAAGCTGCTAGTCTTGCCTTACTCGCTGAAAAAAAATTCAGCCTTGAAAAATAGTATCGGCGTAAGTCGACAAAAAATTTAGAATAATTCGGAGAAGAACTATGAAGCAATTATTTATCAATGGAGCGTGGCACGATGGCGCGAATGCCATTACGAGCTATAGCCCATCTGATCGCAGCGATATGATTGATGAGTATGCGAGTGCTGGCACCGAGCAAGTAGAGTTAGCGATTGCCGCGGCTCATCGTGCCGCAGAGAGTTGGCGCTATTCTGGCACACAGCAACGTGCAGATGCCTTGGATAAAATCGGTACTGAAATCAATGAGCGCAAAGTGGAGTTAGGTACTTTGCTGGCGCGAGAGGAAGGGAAAACTTTGCCCGAAGCGATAGGCGAAGTGGGTCGTGCCGCCGCGATTTTTAAATTTTTTGCGCAAGAAGCACTGCGTATCCGTGGCGATAAGCTGGCGTCGGTAAGACCCGGGCTGGAAGTGGACGTGACGCGTGAGCCAGTGGGTGTCGTAGGTATTATCGCCCCATGGAATTTTCCGATCGCGATTCCAGCGTGGAAAGTCGCACCTGCCATCGCTTACGGCAATACCGTCATTTTAAAACCGGCAGAATTAGTTCCAGGGAGCGCCTGGGCACTGGCTGAGATTATTAGTCGTTCTGGTTTGCCAGAAGGCGTATTTAATCTGCTCTCGGGGCCGGGTCGTATTGTTGGCGAAGCGTTAGCGAATGACAGACGCGTTGATGCAATCAGCTTCACCGGATCGGTCGGTACTGGTCAGCGCGTGTTAACTGCCTGTGCTGCGCGGCGTGCCAAAGTGCAGCTAGAGATGGGTGGTAAGAATCCTTTGGTCGTATTAGCGGATGCTGATCTGGATGTTGCGGTAAATGCGGCGATTCAAGGTTCGTTTTACTCGACTGGACAACGTTGCACCGCATCTTCACGTCTGATTGTGGATGAAAAGATTTACCCGGCGTTTATTGCTGCGATGAAGGATAAACTGGCGCAAATTAAAGTGGGCCATGCCTTGGAGGCTGGTATCGATATTGGCCCGGTAGTAGATCAGTCTCAACTTGATCAGGATTTGCGCTATATTGCCATCGCTAAAGACGAAGGTGCAAAATTGATTTTTGGCGGTGAGCGTTTGGCTCGTCCCACTGAAGGCTATTTTTTGAATCCAGCCTTGTTTGTTGATTGTGATCCTGCGATGCAGCACGTGCGAGAAGAAATTTTCGGCCCAGTTGCTTCCGTCATTCCGGCAAAAAATTATGAACATGCGTTGCAGCTTGCCAACGATACTGAATTTGGTTTGACCGCTGGGATTTGCACGACATCATTAAAGCACGCAACACACTTCAAACGTCATGCACGCGCAGGCATGGTGATGGTGAATGTGCCGACTGCCGGTGTTGATTACCACGTACCTTTTGGTGGCACTAAAGGCTCCAGCTATGGCGCACGTGAACAGGGTAGCGCAGCGGTTGAATTTTATACGACTGTTAAAACCAGCTATACCTTCGCTTAAGAGGGTATTATTTTCGAGGCACTATATTGGCCGATATATCCGTATTTTCAGGTTTTGAACAAGCGCGATCGTTATGCAACGGTCGCGTTTTTTTGCTTCGGCAATTACTTCAGGATATTAAACTCACTTGAATGCGGACTACCGACGTTGGAATGGTATGTTGCTCGACGGCATTAAGCTTTGGACGCTCGATGCGCGAAAGATTGATGTGAAAATTGATCAGCGGAATTTGAATGCTTGAAATGAGCTAAATACGAGTCTTTTTCGTTGTAATGTGTATTGATCTTGCGCAAATGCGCTTGCTATATTTTGCTCATATAAGGCAAACTTCGGGAATGTCCGTATGTTTCTCTACTCCGATAATGATGTTAGAAATATAAAAATAAGTAAATATCGTTAGAATGAAAGAAATTCAATCTTGTTTAAGTAGCAATTTAAAGTTTCGTGTATTATTCTAATGACTTTTGGGTCAGTTTTGGGGCTCAAATTATCATTGCCAACTTATTTGAGTACTTCAGGAGTGTGGAATTGAAAAAAACAAGGATCTGCAAAAAGCGTCCTTTGCAATCACTGGCGAGAGGAACGGGCGGGGTTCTCGCATTGAGTCTTTTGATCAGTGGTTGTGCAGTTGGACCAAATTTTAACGCACCGGCGGCACCCGTTAACTCTGATCAGTACTCCTACACAGGGAAAACTAAGGTCATAGAAACTGTCAAGGCAAATACTTTTGCTGGTCAATCGCAAAAATTATCCAGTGGTCAGGACATTCCTGCAGCATGGTGGGAAGTTTTTCACTCTGAGGCCTTGGATAAGCTGATCCGCGAATCATTAAAGCATAATCCCACACTTGCTTCCGCTCAGGCTGCTTTGCGTCAGGCTCAGGAAAATTATAACTCCCAGGCTGATTCTGTTCTGTATCCAAGCGTGACCGGGAATTTAGGCGCACAACGCCAACACGCTTCAGCAGTGTCAACGAATGTTCCCGGCGGTAAAGTGCTGAATTTGTACAATGCCTCGGTGAATGTTTCGTATTCGGTTGACATATTCGGTGCGAATAAGCGAGGACTGGAAAGTGTACAGGCTGGTGTCGATTATCAGCGGTATCAGTTAGAGGCAACTTATCTGACTCTGACCGCTAACGTCGTTACAACAGCGATTCGTGAGGCTTCTCTGCGTTCACAATTGCAAGCGACTCAAGAAATTCTTGATGCGCAAACATCGCAATTAAATGTCATTGAAAAACAGTTTACGGTTGGCGCTATTCCAAAGGCAAGCTTGCTGGCGCAGCGCAATTTGGTCGCGCAAACCCGTGCAAGTCTTCCAGCTTTACAAAAATCGATAGATCAGACGCGCAATCAATTGGCGGTATTAGCTGGTAAGTTGCCAGGTGATGCAGATTTGCCTGAATTTAGTCTCGATAATTTGCAATTGCCGCAAGAATTGCCAGTTTCTGTTCCTTCGGCTTTGGTTCGTCAACGTCCTGATATTCTCGCGGTAGAAAGCTTATTGCACCAGGCAAGTGCTCAGGTAGGTGTTGCAACTGCGAATCAATACCCGCAGTTTTCTTTGACTGGCAGTTACGGCTACTCTTCCACAGATTCGAGTAAATTATTCAATAATTCGATGAGTTTCTGGAGTGTGGGCGGTGGGTTGGTCGCGCCGATTTTTAATGCTGGGGCCTTGTCCGCTAAGCGCCGTGCATCAGAAGCTGCATACGACCAGGCTGCTGCGCAATATCGATCAACGGTATTGTCAGCATTCCAGAATGTTGCAGATACCTTACGTGCGCTTGAGCTGGATGCGCAAACTTTAAAGCAACAGGCTGAAGTTGAGGCGCTGGCGAAAGACACTTTAGAACTGACAACGAAGCAATATAAACTCGGTGGTGTGAGCTCACTGGCTTTGTTGGACGCAAAACGTACGTATCAATCAGCACGAATTAACCTGGTGCAAGCCCAGGCGAATCGTTACGCCGATACTGCCGCTTTATTTCAGGCAATGGGTGGCGGTTGGTGGAATCGACCAGAATTGGTTGATATTTCAAGAACCGATGGCACTGCGGATAAAACTTCGCCATCTGCACAGTAATCAATTTGATCGATATTCCATTTGAATTTTGAAGAGTAAGGGGAAGTATTCATGACTAAGCGTATGTTCATTATGCTAGGCTGCGTGGTTCTGTTAATCGCTGGTTTAGCATTTGGCAAATATCTGCAAATTAAGCAGTTAATTGCGAATGCTCCTAAGCCAGGTGCTCAAACAGTATCTGCAACCAAGGCGGAAGTGCTGGAATGGCAACCACAAATTTCTGCAGTCGGTACTGTTACGGCGTTTCGTGGTGTTGATATCAGTTCTGAAGTGAATGGTCTGGTGCGCGAAGTGTTATTTAAATCCGGTCAAAACGTAAAACGTGGTGACTTGCTGATACAACTGAACGCTGATGCCGATGTTGCCCAATTGCACGCTTTGGAAGCGGCAGCTGAATTGTCTGCCACCGTGTTAAAACGTGACCAGGCACAATTGGCGGCGGAAGGTGTTAGTCAGGCGCAAGTAGATGCTGACGCAGCTGATCTGAAAAGCAAACGCGCTCAGGTTGCTCAACAAGCAGCAGTTGTAGCAAAAAAATCGATCCGCGCACCTTTCAATGGTCGCCTTGGTATCACGACAGTCAATCCTGGTCAGTACATCAACACTGGCGACAAACTGGTGACCTTGCAAACGATAGATCCGGTTTATATTGATTTTTATGTTCCGCAAAAGCAAATTGGGTCACTGAAAATTGGTCAAAACTTGAAAATCTCCAGTGATTCTTTTACTGGGCAAGAATTTGCGGGGCAGGTTAGTTCCATCAATCCTAAGATTGATACCGCTAGCCGCAATGTGCAGGTTCAGGCAACATTAAGCAATCAAAAGCAATTGCTGTTGCCGGGCATGTTTGCCAACGTTGCCCTGGATGTCGGTGATAAAAATAAATTCATCACCTTGCCACAAACGGCAATCGCGTATAACCCATATGGTTCTACCGTGTTTGTGGTTAAAGATGGTGATAAAAAAGATGACAACGGTAATGCAACTAAAGTCGCGCAACAAGTCTTCGTTACAACTGGCGCAACACGCGGTGATCAGGTTGCAGTGCTGACTGGTTTGCAGGCAGGCCAATTGGTGGTTACCAGTGGTCAGCTTAAGTTGAAGAATGGTACGCCAGTCGTGATCGACAATTCTGTGCAACCTAAAAACAGCCCGAATCCAACTCCGCAAGAACACTAATAGGAGCTACGATGAAATTTACCGATATTTTTATCCGGCGTCCGGTGCTCGCCATGGTAGTGAGCATGCTGATTGTCGTACTCGGTTTGCGGTCCTTATTTAGTCTGCCGATTAACCAATACCCACGTACGCAAAATGCGGTGGTAACGATTTCGACAGCATACTATGGCGCCGACGCGCAAACTGTAGCGGGTTTTATTACCCAACCTCTTGAGTCTGCGATTGCGCAGGCACAAGGTATTGATTATCTGTCCTCGTCAAGCAGTAGCGGTGTTTCTACGATTACTGCTACTTTGCGCCTTAACTACGATGCTAACCGTGCTTTGACCGAAATTAACACGCAAGTAAATTCAGTCAAAAACCAATTGCCTCAACAAGCGCAAGAGCCAGTATTGACCGTGCAAACCGGTCAGACGACTGACGCGATGTACATGGGTTTTTATAGCGATACGTTGCCAACTAATAACGTCACAGATTTTTTGATCCGTGTTGTTAAGCCTAAGCTGGACTCGATTGACGGTGTGCAAACCGCTGAATTGCTGGGTGCACGTCAATTTGCGTTGCGTGCCTGGTTGGATGCCAATAAGATGACAGCGATGGGCGTGACCGCCGCTGATGTCAGCGCAGCTTTAACGAGCAATAACTACCTGACGGCACTTGGCGCTTCCAAAGGTCAAATGGTAACAGTGCCTTTAAGAGCTGGTACTGATCTGCATTCTGTTGAAGAATTTAAAAAACTCGCAGTGAAGCAAAATGGTGATGCTATTGTTCGTTTGGAAGACGTTGCAACGGTGACACTAGGATCCGAAAACTATGACTTTAACGTAGCGTTTAGCGGTGTACGGTCTGTTTTTATTGGTATCAAAGTCGCTCCTGAAGCAAATATTCTGGATGTAGCAAAGCGCGTTCGTAAAGCATTTCCACCAATTCAGTCACAGCTACCAAACGGCCTGACTGGTCAGATTGTGTATGACTCCACCGAGTTTATTAACACGTCAATCGAAGAAGTTGTGAAGACCTTGGTTGAGGCACTGGTTATTGTTACCGTGGTTATTTACTTGTTCCTGGGTAGTTTCCGCGCAGTGATGGTGCCGGTGATTGCGATGCCTTTGTCACTCATAGGCACCTTCTTTGTGATGCTGATGTTTGGCTATTCGATTAACTTACTGACTTTGCTGGCGTTAGTGTTGGCGATTGGTCTGGTAGTTGATGATGCGATTATTGTGGTGGAGAACGTTGACCGTCACATGAAAGAAGGCAAATCGATTCTTGATTCATCGTTGATTGCTGCTCGTGAACTGGGTGGGCCGATTCTGGCGATGACCGTGGTCTTGGTGGCGGTGTATGTACCGATTGGTTTCCAGGGCGGTTTGACAGGTGCGTTGTTTACTGAATTCGCCTTTACTCTGGCGGGTGCGGTGGCCGTGTCTGGTGTCGTCGCGCTTACTTTGTCACCGATGATGTGTTCCCGCTTCTTCTCCGCCGACCAGAACGAAGGTCGTTTCGTTAAATTCATTGACCATACATTTGAACGCGTGCGTGGCGGCTATTTACGCCTCTTGCATAGTCTGCTCAACACCTGGCCAGTACTGATTGTGATGAGTGTGATTCTGATCGCTTGTCTGGGCTTGATGTTCAAAATGTCGCAGTCAGAATTGGCACCAGAAGAAGATCAGGGGATTGTTTTGTCTCAGGTAGTCGGCGCACCAACAGCGACTTCTGATCAGATGCAGACCTATGCAGATCAAGTGTTCAAAGTCGGTCATGATATGCCTGAATACAAGCAAATGTTCCAGATAACTGGCGTACCAACTACGAATGCAGGTATCGGTGGTGTATTGCTCAAGGATTGGGGTGATCGTACTCGTAGTGCGAAGCAAATTCAGGCAGATTTGCAAGCAAAATGGAATAAAATCGCTGGTGCAAGGGTTGCCGCGTTCCAATTCCCTGCCTTACCAGGTTCATCAGGCTTGCCAGTGCAGTTCTTGATTACCACGACAGAGCCGTTTGAAAATCTGAACACGATTGTTCAGCAAGTCATGGATAAAGCACGGGCTTCCGGTAAATTCTATTTCATGGACGTTGATTTGAAATTAGATAAGCCACAAGCAACGCTGGAATTTGATCGTGACAAAATCACCACGCTGGGAATGACGCAACAAGGTGTGGGACAGGCATTGGGCGCAGCATTGGGTGGTGGCTATGTTAATTACTTCTCCATTGCCGGACGTTCGTATAAAGTGATCCCACAAGTGCAACAGGTGGATCGTTTGAATCCTGATAATTTATTGGATTTTAATATTCGCACTCCTGCCGGAAATATGATACCCGCCAGCACAGTGGCTCATATTACAAATAGTGTTGTGCCACAAGCGATTAACCGTTTCCAACAGTTGAACTCGGCAACTATTTCTGGTGTGGCGGGTGTATCGCAGGACGAAGCACTGAGCTACTTGCGTGGTCTGGTGCAAGAAGTCGCTCCAACTGGTTACACCGTGGATTATTCTGGTCAGTCTCGTCAGTTCATGAACGAGTCGGGTGGTTTTCTGGTGACGATGGCTTTTGCTGTCATTATCGTTTTCCTGGCATTGGCTGCGCAGTTTGAGAGCTTCCGTGACCCAGTGATTATCCTGGTTTCCGTACCATTAGCATTGTTTGGTGCGATGATCTTTATTTTCTGGGGCTTCTCATCAGTCAATATCTACACCCAGGTTGGTCTGGTGACTCTGATGGGGCTGATCAGTAAACACGGTATTCTGATCGTTGAATTTGCTAATCAATTGCGTAAAAAAGGTTTGAGCAAACGCGATGCGATCGAAGAAGCTGCTGGCGAACGTCTACGTCCGATTCTGATGACGACAGCAGCGATGGTGTTTGGTGTGGTACCACTCGTGGTTGCTTCTGGTGCAGGTGCTGCGGGCCGTCACGCGATGGGTCTGGTGATTTTTACTGGCTTGTCTATCGGTACACTGTTCACTTTGTTTGTGGTTCCTGCGATGTACGTGTTTATCGCTGGTAAGCATGAGGTGGAAAAACCATTGGAGACTTTGGCTGCTCCAGTAGTAAATCCAACTTAATTTAGCTGAAATAATCCAAAGCAGTTATCCAAAGCAATAAGCTAAAACCCGCCATTTCAACTGGCGGGTTTTTTTATATTTAATTGATCAGTTGTCCCCGTCATACAAGGTCAAACAATCAGGCGATACTCGCTAAACTAATCACCGATTTTTTCAATGCCGCATGAACTTCCAGCATTTCTGCTTTTTGTGTCTGGCGATGGTAACGGAATAACATTAACCCCTCTACCTGAGCGACGATCAAAGTTGCTCTTAACTTGTATTCTTCGTCAGAAATTGCTGGGTTCAGACCTTGGATTAATTTGAAAATCGCTTTGCGCTCCCGAGCGATCATTTTATCCATGAGCTTGGAAGCAAAGTCATTGCGTGCAGCGAGTGCCCAGATTTCAAAAAACATGCCGTAAGTGACCGGATTGCTGAGTTCTTCCAGAAACATGCTGATCGCTGAATTTAATTGATCTACGCGTGGCTGTTGCTCCATCTTGCTGGTAATGTTGTCGAGCTTTTCCTGAAACTGATTCATGGTCATCAATAACACTGCTTCCATTAACACATCTTTACTTTGAAAGTAGTGCTGCACATTGCTCAGACTGATACCAACTTCACTGGCGACTTTGCGCATTGACAGACCTGCATATCCTTCGCTGGCAAGAATGTGACGTGCAGCATCCAAGATTTCACTGACCCTGCCCAGTCCTTTTTCTGTGGTGCTGGAAGCTTTGTTTTTGAGTGAAGTTTGTAGTGTATTTGGCATGATAGGGTGCATTGATTCCGAGTGTAAATTATCGCATATGGATTTACGTAATCTTGAATCTTGATTGACAAATAGTACGATTGACCTATAAATTATACGTTATTGGTCGTTTGACCTATTATTTAACCAAAATAAGATTTTTCCAATATTTCTCGTTCCAAAACAGCATGTTGAGGAATGGAGAATGTTGTTTGAATTCACAATAAATAACGGAGATGTACATGAGTCAAGGAGTCTATGTATCTGGTGTAGGAATGATCCCCTTTGCCAAGCCAGGAACCAGTGCCAGTTATGATCAGATGGGAGCGACTGCGTCCAGATTGGCTTTAGCCGATGCCGGAATTAATTACGATGATATCGAACAAGCCTACGTTGGCTACGTGTATGGCGATTCGACCGCAGGGCAAAAAGCCTTATACCAGGTGGGCATGTCTGGCATCCCGATTGTCAATGTGAATAATAACTGTTCGACCGGATCAACTGCATTGTTTCTGGCACGCCAGGCGATTGCCAGTGGCGCGGCTGAATGTGTGCTGGTGCTTGGTTTTGAGCAAATGAGTCCAGGCGCTTTGGGCTCAATTTTTCAGGATAGACCAAGTCCATTCGATGCTTTTGATGAAGTCACTGAAAAGCTGGTAGGCATGTCACAAATCCCTTTGGCATTACGTTATTTTGGCGGTGCTGGTTTAAGCCATATGCAGAAATACGGCACGCCTCTGGAGTCCTTTGCGAAAATCCGCGCCAAAGCCAGTCGTCATGCCGCGAATAATCCATTGGCTTTGTTTAAACAGGTGGTGACACCTGAAGACGTAATGAATTCAACCATGATCTGGCCGGGTGTAATGACCAAACTGATGGCATGTCCACCTACCTGTGGTGCTGCCGCTGCCGTTTTGGTTTCAGAAGCTTTTGCAAAAAAACATGGCCTTAACACGCAGGTGTATATCGCAGGACAATCGATGACGACCGATAAACCATCGACGTTCGATTCTGAGGATATGATGAAGGTGGTTGGCTATGACATGAGCAAAGAGGCTGCAGCCAAAGTCTATGCGCACACTGGCATTGGCCCTGACGATTTGGATGTGATCGAGTTGCACGATTGTTTTGCCCACAATGAGTTGATTACTTACGAAGCGCTGGGTCTTTGTCCTGAAGGCGGCGCGGCGAAATTTATTGACGATGGCGATAACACCTATGGCGGAAAAGTAGTCACTAATCCGTCCGGCGGTTTGCTATCAAAAGGACATCCACTTGGCGCGACCGGATTGGCTCAATGTTTTGAATTGACCCAGCAATTACGTGGTAATGCGGGCGATAGGCAAGTCGCTGGTGCGCGTGTCGCGTTACAACACAATCTGGGTCTCGGTGGCGCTTGCGTTGTCACTATGTACCGTCAATCCTGATCACGAAGGAGAAAAAATGAATTACACCTCACCATGGATGTGCTCGGAACTGGAAAGCTTTCGTGATGCGATTCGCCGGTTTGTTGAGTCAGAAGTGACACCCTATCAAGAGCATTGGAGAAAGCAACAGCACGTTGATCGCAGTTTGTGGAATAAGGGTGGTGAAATGGGCATGTTGCTCGCCGATATTCCTGAGGAATACGGCGGTTCTGGTGGTAGCTTTGCCCATCAGGCGATTGTATTTGAGGAGTTGGGCTACGCTGGTGATATGGCTTTTGGAATTCATGTGCATGCCATTGTTGCGCACTACATTTTGAATCAGGGAACAGAAGAGCAAAAGAAAAAGTATTTGCCCCTACTGGCAAGTGGTGAAATGGTTGCAGCCATCGCCATGTCTGAACCCGGTGCCGGATCAGATTTGAAAGGCATACGCACCAGCGCAGTGCGCGATGGCGATGGTTATCGCATCAATGGATCGAAGATCTTTATTTCTAACGGTTACCTCGCTGATCTGGTCGTGGTCGTCACAAAAACTGATCCAGACGCAGGCAGTAAAGGAGTGTCCTTGATGTTGGTTGAGACCAAAAACTGCCCGGGTTATCGAGTAGGGCGTATTTTAGAAAAAATCGGTCAAAAAGGTCAGGATACCTGCGAACTGTTTTTTGATGATGTACGTGTGCCAGCCGATGCCGTATTAGGCGGTGTCGAGGGTAAAGGCTTTTATCAATTAATGACAGAATTGCCTTATGAACGCACGATCCTTGGTGTGGCCGGTGTCGCCGCCATTGAGAGGGCGCTACGTCTGACGATAGAGTACACAAAGGAACGTAAGGCGTTTGGGCAAGCATTAATTGAAATGCAGAATACCCGTTTCGTTCTGGCAGAGATCAAAACCGAAGCAACTATTGCCCGTACTTTTATTGATCGCTGTATTGTTGATATGCTGGAAGGCCGCATGGATACTGAGTTGGCGTCGATGGCGAAATACTGGATTTCGGACTTGCAATGCAAAGTCATTGACCAATGTCTGCAATTGTTTGGCGGTTATGGCTATATGCTGGAATATCCGATTGCGCAAATGTATGTCGATGCGCGTGTGCAAAGGATTTATGGTGGCGCGAACGAAATCATGAAAGAGATTATTTCCCGTTCACTTTGATTGCGTAGGCCGGACGCAGTCTGCATGGATGGTGTTGCAAGCTGCTGGATTGACGCTCAAAGCGTGAATCGATTTTTCTTACGCTTTTAGAAATGAGTAAATACATGACTGGTCCATTAACAGGTTTGCGCGTCATTGAAATGGTCGGATTGGGACCTTGCCCGTTTGCTGCAATGATGCTGGCGGATATGGGTGCTGAAGTTATTCGTATTGATAGAAAAACTAAGCCTGGTGAAAAGGTCGTTTTTCCGATTCTTGGTACGCGTTTCGATGTGTTGGCGCGCGGACGGCGTTCTTTGGCTTTGGATTTGAAACTCGTTACTGATCAGGAAATTTTATTAGAACTGATCTCTAAAGCAGATATTTTGCTGGAAGGATTTCGTCCCGGAGTGATGGAACGTTTGGGCTTGGCGCCGGAAGTTTGTCAAACGCGTAACCCAAAACTTGTCTATGGTCGGATTACCGGTTGGGGGCAGTACGGACCATTAGCGCAAGCGGCAGGACACGACATCAATTATCTGGCGCTCACAGGTATGTTGCATGCGATGGGGCGCGCGGATACGCCACCCCCGCCGCCTTTAAATCTGGTGGCTGACTTTGGCGGTGGCGCAATGATGTTGGTGTTTGGTGTTGTGTGTGCCGCCTTAGAATCGCAAAAGTCAGGCCAGGGTCAGGTGGTCGACGCCGCCATGGTTGATGGCTCTGCATTGTTGGGTGCCATGTTGTATGGCTTTAAACAATTTGGTGCGTGGAGCAATGAACGTGGCATTAACTTATTAGATGGTGGCGCACCGTTTTACGACAGTTACGCTTGCGCCGACGGAAAATTTATCACGATAGGTGCCATAGAGCCGCAGTTTTATGCTTTGCTATTACAACTCACGGATGTGCATGATCCTGATTTTCAGGCGCAAATGAATGTCTCGACCTGGCCGCAATTAAAGCTTAAATTTGCTACTTTGTTCGCTACTAAAACCCGTCAAGCGTGGTGTGAAATTTTAGAGGGAACGGATGTCTGCTACGCCCCGGTACTCGATATGAATGAGGCGCCTGATCACCCGCATAATCAGGCACGTGGCAATTTCATTGACGTTGCTGGCGTTAAACAACCTGCGCCGGCACCTCGTTTTAGTCGTACGCCACCAGAAATCTCGATGCCACCGGCTCGCGCTGGTCAGCATAGCGGAGACATTTTGCGTGACTGGGGGCTCAGTGAAAACATGATTCAAACTTATCAAGACGCATGATTTGTCTTTTTGTACAAAGAATTTAATTTTTCCGGCTTTCAAACTGCACGATATTCTTTCGTTGTCGCTAGAATTGCACGAACATTCTCCTGAAATTGTTGGGAGCGGAACTTCCCTTGCTTCCATGGTTCAAAATATGCCAAGCCGCCAATCAATGAGCGGAATAATAAATCAGGGGAGAATGTATGCGCGGTTCAAAAGTATTGCCCGGCTTGTTGCCTGGCGTTGTGGCAATCATGATGTGTTTTCCGGCGTTTGTCGCACACGCTGCCGATGCAGCCAAGCCAGAAGTCAAAGCTGAAGCTGAAGTTAAAAAATGGGATGTCAATCATCCGCCAGGTGAAGCCAAAACAGTCAATATTGATACCCGCACTGGTACCTGGATGAGTGTCGATGTTAGCCCCGATGGGCAACAGGTCGTCTTTGATTTATTGGGCGATCTGTATTTGTTGCCGATCAAAGGTGGTGAAGCAAAGCCACTCACGCATTCTATCGCCTGGGAGATGCAGGCGCGCTTCTCTCCTGATGGCAAGCAAATTGCGTACATGTCAGATGCTGGTGGTGGCGACAATATCTGGGTCATGAATGTTGATGGTAGCAATGCCCATGCCGTTACCAAAGAAGATTTTCGTTTATTGAATAATCCAGTCTGGAGCCCGGACGGTCAATATATCGCGGCACGCAAGCACTATAGCGGTACGCGTTCCCTCGGTTCAGGCGAGATTTGGATGTACCACACCAGCGGCGGCTCAGGTGTGCAACTGAATGAAAAACCGAATTGGCAAAAAGATTTAGGTGAACCTGCTTTTTCTCCTGATGGTCGTTACGTCTACTACTCTCAGGATACGACGGAAGGCAATTCGTTTGAATACAATAAAGATTCCAACGGACAGATTTATCAAATTTTCCGCAAAGATTTGCAAGATGGCAAAGTCAAAGCTATCGCTGGCGGTCCTGGTGGTGCAGTGCGTCCAGTGCCTTCACCAGATGGTAAATATTTGGCATTTGTAAGACGCATACGTAATCAATCTACCTTGTTTTTGAAAAATCTCGATACAGGAGAAGAAGTCGCAGCATGGCCTGAGCTTGAGCGCGACATGCAAGAATCCTGGGCAATTCATGGTGTCTATCCCTCGTTTGCTTGGATGCCAGGTAGCAAAGAAATCGTAGTGTGGGCGCAAGGAAAAATCTGGCGTCTCGACCCTTTTGCGCAAAAAGCAACTGAAGTTCCTTTTCATGTCAAAGATACCCGTGAAATTCGTGCTGCGGTTCGTTTCCCGCATGCAGTTGCACCCGATCAGTTTGAAGTCCATCAATTACGTTCAGTGAACGTCGCACCTCAAGGTGATAAGGTCGTTTATTCTGCTTTAGGACATCTGTATATCCGTGATTTGCCGAATGGTACGCCACGTCGTTTAACCAAACAAAACAGCTATTTTGAATATTTTCCGAGCTTCTCGCGTGACGGAAAAAATGTCGTCTTCACCGCCTGGGATGATCAAAAGACGGGTTCAGTACGCAGCATTAATGTGGCCAGCGGAAAAGAAACCGTATTAACCAGCCGACCAGGCAAATACACACAAGCGCGTTTCTCTCCAGACGGCAAACAAGTCGTGTTTGTGAAGTCTAAAGGCGGTTATCTGACCACCCCTTGGTTCGCTATGGAAACTGGCGTCTATGTGGTGGATGCAGATGGAAAATCCCCGGCACGTTTGCTGACCGAAGAAGGCAGTGCACCACAGTTTGGTAAAGATTCAAAAGAAGTATTTGTTAGCCGCACTAAATACACGAGTGAAGTCGATTGGACTACTTCGTTGATGAAAATTCCTTTGGATGGCAAACCTGAACAAGCGGTCGCGAACAGTGAATTCGCGGGTGAGTTCGCCGTTTCTCCGGATGGACAGTGGCTCGCATTTGGTGAGCGGTTCCATGCCTACGTAACGCCTCTGCCAACTGTCGGAAAGGCAATTACCATTGGCCCTAAAATGGATGCGCTGCCAGTAAAACAATTGGACATCAATGCCGGGCAGTATCTGCATTGGTCTGGCGATAGTAAGCAAATTCATTTTGCACTGGGTGACGAATTGTTTACGCGGGATTTGAAAGATGCTTTTGCTTTTGTGCCTGGTGCACCGGCTGAGTTACCTAAACCTGCTGAACGCGGTGTGAAGATAGGCTTCACGGAAACAACAGATAAGCCGCATGGCACAACGGTGATTTCTGGTGCACGCATTGCCACGATGCGTGGTGACGAAGTGATTGAGAATGGTCGCATTGTGATTGTCGATAATCGCATTACGCAAATCGGTAAGGCAAGCGATATCACGGTTCCTGCTGGTGCAACACAAATCGACGCCACTGGTAAAACGATTTTGCCTGGTCTGGTTGATGTGCATTGGCACGGCGGTATGGGCGAGGGCGGCATAATTCCTCAGCAAAGCTGGATCGATTATGCATCGCTGGCATTTGGCGTGACAACATTGCATGATCCTTCGAACGACAGTAATGAGATTTTCTCGCATAGCGAAATGCAAAAAGCTGGTGCTGTCATTGCGCCACGCATTTTCTCAACGGGTACGATCTTGTATGGTGCGAAAGCGAATTTTTCAGCGGTCGTGAATAATCTCGATGATGCGTTGACGCACTTAAAGCGTCAGAAAGCTTTAGGCGCGATTTCGGTCAAGAGCTACAACCAGCCGCGTCGCGATCAACGTCAACAAGTGTTAGAAGCTGCACGTGAAACGGAAATGATGGTTGTGCCAGAAGGTGGCTCTTTGTTCGAGGCTAATATGACGATGGTGATTGATGGTCATACCGGCGTTGAACACGCACTGCCCGTGGCGAAAGTGTACGACGATGTAACGCAATTATGGTCGCAAACGCAGGTGGGCTTTACACCTACACTGGGTGTTGCCTATGGTGGGCTAGATGGTGAACATTACTGGTATGCGCACACCGATGTCTGGAAACATCCCTTGTTGTCCAAATATGTACCGCGTACCGTGCTCGAGTCGCGCAGTGTCCGACGTGAGATCGCCCCGGAAGAAGATTACAACGTCTTCCGCGCAGCAGAGGTAGCAACGACATTGCAAAATGCTGGCGTACCTGTGAACCTGGGTGCTCACGGTCAACGTGAAGGTCTGGCTGCGCACTGGGAATTATGGACTCTGGTGCGTGGTGGGATGACACCAATGCAAGCCTTACGTAGCGCAACCATTAATGGTGCACGCTATTTGGGTTTGGATAAAGATGTGGGGTCTCTTGAAGTAGGGAAGCTGGCTGATCTGATGATTGTGGATGGCGACGTATTGCACGACATTCGTCAATCTGATCGCGTCACGCAAGTCATGCTGAATGGTCGTTTGTATGACAGCGCGACGATGAATGAAGTCGGCGCGACCAAAAAAAACCGCAAGCCATTTTTCTTTGAAGGAAAATCCGGTGTCAACGCACCAGTTGGTGCGGCCGAGTATAGCCACGGCGGTGATTGATCGTCCTTGCTTTGCATTCAAAAAACCTCATCAACAATGTTGGTGAGGTTTTTTTATCGGTTAATGACCCAATGAAGGGCAAGTGCAACCCGCCAATGTTGCTCTCACTGTAATCTCAGTGCGGGTTGCACCAGCCCAACAAATGATGTGTTCGCATGCTGATGCACGTTCTATTTTTCCGAAGTTATTTTTTTGAATTAATTTTTTCTATCAACTCTTCTGTTGATGCCTGTTGATCAGCATTGAGCGTCAAGTCTTTGACAGCCACACCACCAATTTGCGTAAATTTTTTGACGTTGAATAGATGCTTTTTATCTTTATTGGTCACGATTGACCAACTTGTCATATTGCCGTCAATGTGAATCAATAAGTCACTTTGCGATACAGGGAATCTTGGTCTACACCATTCGCTGGTTCTGTTTTGCAACTGGATGTTCGAAGCGGTTTGCGGTCCGAGTAGCGTTTTTTCTATCTGTATGTTGGTTTCTTCGCAGCCACAATCGTTCGATATAGTGAGGACGGTTGTTCCGTCAGTATTGGTCTTGCTAGTATTTAAATCTGGACAAGACTCGCTACCAGATGGCTTTAGTGTGATTGACGTTACCCGTCCAATGATGAGCTGTTCCTCGGCTAAAACGTGACTGCTAATACTAGCCAACACTGCGATTGAAATGGGTAAAAGTAAAAGCTTCTTTATCATGATCTTGATATGAGTAAGTTTGTCAGTTTAATCAATAAATCTGGTTTTCGATTTCTGCGAGGTCGGCGTCGTTCGTTTTTTATCGATAGGTTTAACAGGATGAAGCGCTTGTTTTGCAGTGAGATAATGTTACCTTAAAAATAATTGTTGAGTTATTTTTATGGAAATATATTTGCATTTTTTGAGATGCTCCTGAAGGGAATTGAGCGTTTCCCATTTCAGATACAGTTAGACCTAAGTAAAAACACGAGGTGTATCCTTTATTTGGTCTTGAGTGTGTCAAAATAGCGTTTTAAGCATTTTTGCTCTGTCATTTTGTTTAAATGGCAACTGTAGCGAGTTAAATGCTGCGATTTCTTATCCAACTCACTGGAGTCACATCATGTTTCAGCACGTCGAAGCCTATCCTGGCGATCCTATCTTGTCTCTGAACGAAGCATTTGGCAAAGATCCACGCCCAAATAAGATCAATCTGTCGATTGGTATTTATTTTGATGATGCAGGCAAGATTCCTATGTTGCCATCGGTACGTGCTGCTGAACATAAAGTTGTGGCTGATGCGGGTGCACGTCCTTACCTGCCAATGGAAGGCGCAGCGAATTTCCGCACTGCAGTGCAAGAATTGTTGTTCGGTAAAGATAGCGTAGCGGTCAAAGCTGGTCGCGTGGTGACCATGCAAATGGTGGGTTCTTCTGGTGGTTTGAAAATCGGTGGCGACTTTATTAAACGCTATTTCCCTGCTTCAACGATGCTGGTGAGTGATCCGACATGGGATAACCACCGCGCTGTTTTCGAAGGCTGCGGTATCACAGTGAAAACTTATCCATACTACGACGCGGCGACTGGCGGCTTGCGTTTTGATGCAATGTTGGAAGCACTGAAATCTGCGGAAAAACACAGCGTTGTGTTGTTACATGCCTGCTGCCACAACCCAACGGGTGTTGATCTGACGAAAGCGCAATGGCAAGCTTTGGTGCCAGTATTGAAAGAGCGTGAATTGATCGCCTTTTTGGATTTGGCGTATCAAGGTTATGGCGATGGCATTGAAGAAGATGCGTACGCTATTCGTTTGCTGGCTGACCAAGGTTTGAGCTTCCTGGTTGCTAACTCGTTCTCTAAGAGTATGAGTCTGTACGGCGAGCGTTGCGGTGCATTGAGTGTAGTATGCCCTGACGCAGCGCAAGCAGTGAATGTTTTGGGACAGATGAAAGCAACAATTCGTCGCAATTATTCCAACCCCCCGATGCACGGTGGTCAGTTGGTTGCGCGCGTGTTAAGCGACCCAGAACTGCGTCCTATGTGGGAAGCAGAAGTGGTTGCGATGCGTGATCGTATTCAGGCAATGCGCCGTAAATTGCACGATGTGTTGAGTGCAAAATTGCCTGGTCGAGATTTCAGCTACTTCCTGACACAACGCGGTATGTTCAGCTACACCGGTCTGAGCGCGGAACAATGCGATCGTCTGAAAGAAGAATTCGGCGTGTATCTGGTACGTTCTGGTCGTATGTGTGTGGCTGGTTTGAATACTGGTAACGTTGAAGCGACTGCAAATGCGATGGCAGCTGTATTGGGTTAATTTTTAGCGTAATGTACGAATAAAAAAGCGATGCTTCCAGGCATCGCTTTTTTTATTGCTCTTCGTAGAGTATGCCTACAAATTATTCGATGAAGTCAACATGGGCTCACTACCGGAGCGACCTCGGTCATGGCAAAAATATGTACTTCCGAATCTGGTATTTTTAACAGGTGGTTAAATGCATTGCGTAGGCTGCTTTTGCTGCTCGTGGTGTAGGCGGAAATGGTTGGTGGACGTTGAATTGCCAGTAATGATAGACCCGCTTGTTCGAGCAGCCTTTGCAATTGTGTGGCTACCGCTAATCCAGTATCGACTAGTTGAATGTTCGTTGTGCTTGTTTGAGTTTCAGACTGATATTCTCGTATTACTTGTTCTATCAAATTGACGACGAAAGGATAATGGGTGCAACCAAGTACTAAGGTGTCTGCGCCTGCTTGTAGCAATGGCGTGACGTAATTGCGTACCAATTTCAAAGTGGCGACTGAACGTAGTTCCCCTTTTTCTATTTGATTGACGAGGCCGACGCAGGCTTGTACTTCAAATTGGACTGAGCTTTCTGCACTGATATGTGCACGTAAACTGTTGAATTTTTCACTTTGCAAAGTGAATTGCGTAGCCAGAACGCCGACGACGTTGCTTTGACTTACGGTAGCGGCTGGTTTTAAACCAGGCTCTATACCGATGATGATCAAATCCGGGTAACGTTCACGCAGCGCTTTAATTGCTGCGGCAGTTGCGGTATTGCAGGCAACGACCAGTGCTTTGATATGTTGTTGTAATAGGAATTCTGTCACTGCGATACAGCGTTCAGTGATATCAGCTTCTGATTTTTCACCATAAGGAGCGAATGCAGAATCAGCAAAATAGATCAGTGATTCATGAGGCAGGATATGGCGTATATGCTGCAACACAGATAAGCCACCAATTCCAGAATCAAACACCCCGACAGGCGCAAAACGATCAAATTTCATTTGGGATATTCCTTATCTGGTCTGGGCTCACATTAGCTAATGAATCAAACTAAAATGAGCCCAGTCTTTGTTGCTATTCTGTTTTTGTTACTTTAACTTGCAAGCATTCAATTAATTAACAGGGATGATGCCTATCTTTGCTTGCCATTCTTTTGGTCCGGTGTTGTGTACTGATGTGCCTTGTGAATCCACCGCAACGGTGACGGGCATATCGACGACATCAAATTCATAAATCGCTTCCATACCCAGATCAGCAAAACCAACCACCGTCGCAGATTTAATCGCTTTTGACACGAGGTAAGCCGCGCCACCAACTGCCATCAGATAGGCAGATTGATGTTTTTTAATCGACTCAATCGCAACCGGTCCACGTTCCGCTTTGCCGATCATGGAAATTAAACCGGTTTTTTCCAGCATCATGTCGGTGAATTTATCCATACGTGTGGCCGTTGTCGGGCCAGCTGGACCAACGGCTTCATCACGGACTGGATCCACTGGGCCAACGTAGTAGATTACACGGTTAGTGAAATCCACTGGCAAGGATTCACCTTTAGCCAGCATGTCTTGAATACGCTTATGCGCTGCATCGCGTCCAGTCAGCATCTTGCCGTTCAACAGCAAAGTCTGACCTGGTTTCCAGGACGCGACTTCTTCTTTGGTCAAAGTATTGAGGTCAACGCTTTTGGATTTTTCTGTGTCTGGAGTCCAGTGAACTTCAGGCCAGTCGGACAGTTTTGGTGGTTCGATATAACTTGGACCAGAGCCATCGAGGACAAAGTGGGCGTGACGTGTCGCTGCGCAGTTCGGAATCATCGCCACTGGCTTGGATGCCGCGTGGGTTGGGTACATATTGATTTTGACGTCCAGCACTGTGGTCAGGCCACCCAGACCTTGTGCGCCAATGCCGAGGGCATTGATCTTGTCGCACAATTCAATACGCAATTCTTCAGTTTTGTTTTGCGGGCCGCGTTGTTTGAGTTCGTACATGTCGATGTCATCCATCAAGGATTCTTTTGCCATCAACATCGCTTTTTCTGCGGTACCACCAATACCAATACCCAGCATGCCCGGCGGGCACCAGCCTGCGCCCATGGTCGGCACGGTTTTCATGACCCAGTCAACTAAGGAGTCAGATGGGTTGAGCATAACAAACTTGGTTTTGTTCTCGGAGCCACCACCTTTAGCAGCAACCTTAACGTCAACGGTATTACCAGGCACCAGTTCCATATGAACTACCGCTGGCGTATTGTCTTTGGTGTTTTTACGTTCAAATTGTGGGTCAGCGACGATAGAAGCGCGCAGTTTGTTTTCAGCCAGATTGTAGCCTTGGCGTACGCCTTCATTCACGGCGTCAATGATAGAGCCAGAGAAACCTTCAAATCTCACGCCCATACCGATTTTGAGGAACACGTTGACGATACCGGTATCCTGGCAAATTGGACGTTTGCCCTCTGCGCACATGCGTGAGTTGGTCAGAATCTGTGCAATCGCATCTTTGGCGGCTGGACTTTGTTCTGCTTCATAAGCGCGCGCCAGATGGGCGATGTAATCGGCTGGGTGGTAATAACTGATGTATTGCAGCGCGGCGGCTACGGATTCGATCAGATCGTCTTGCTTGATGACTGTCATGTTGTGGCTCTTGGCTAGTGATGGAAAAGGTTAACTCTGTGAATCCGGTACAGATCAGAAGTGTCCTTAGACGTGCACAACGTACACCCACAAAAAGTGTCGTAAGTGTCGTTTATGCGTCATCTGGTACAGCATAGCTCAGGGTGGCACGTGTTGTACCAACTCGAATTCACAAAAAACATTATTTTACATCTGTGTCATAAGCTCGTGTGAGTTCGCATTATTTTGCTGGTGTGAAAGTGGCAATGTGATGGTATTATTTTGGTATTGTATTAACGTTATAATTTTGTATAGAATTGGCAGTCTGAACCGTAAGGCTTGAGTAAGTCTCTGAGATTAAGGTTTGCATGTCCAGTTCCATGCCACAAAAGTTTGCCTGACCTTATTCCAGCTTTGCAGCATTTATTTACTGAAATTGATTGAAAACAAGACGGAGACAAAAATGACTGACCAAACAAGCAATGTGACAGAAGTAAAAGCAGAATCCCGGATTTTCCCACCACCAGCTTCTTTTGCAGCATCGGCTACCATCTCAGGAATGGATGCTTATTACGCCCTATGCAAACAGGCGGAAGACGACTATGAAGGTTTCTGGGCGAATTTAGCACGCGAAAACCTGCATTGGCATAAACCATTTACCAAAACGCTGGATGAATCAACCGCGCCTTTGTATAAATGGTTTGAAGATGGCTTGCTGAACGTATCGTACAACTGCCTTGATGTGAATCTACAAAAAGGTCATGGCGATAAAGTTGCCGTGATTTTTGAAGCGGATGGCGGCGAAGTAACCAAGATAACTTACAAAGAATTGCACCACAAGGTCTGTCAGTTTGCGAATGGCTTGAAATCACTGGGTGTTGGTAAAGGTGACCGCGTTGTGATCTATATGCCGATGTCGGTTGAGGGGGTGGTGGCAATGCAAGCCTGCGCCCGTATTGGCGCAACTCACTCAGTAGTGTTTGGTGGTTTTTCTGCCAAGTCTTTGCAAGAGCGTATTGTTGACGTAGGTGCTGTTGCTGTCATTACTGCTGATGAACAAGTGCGTGGCGGTAAGCATTTACCTTTGAAAGCGATTGTTGATGAGGCATTAGCCTTAGGTGATTGCGAAAAAGTCCGCAATGTCGTGATTTATAAACGTACTGGCGGTGCTATCAATGTTGTAGCAGGACGCGACATCTGGATGCACGATCTGGTAGCGAATCAGTCTGATGTCTGCGAGCCAGAATGGGTCAGTGCGGAGCACCCGCTGTTTATTCTTTATACTTCAGGTTCAACTGGTAAGCCAAAAGGCGTGCAACATTCTTCCGGTGGTTATTTGTTGTGGGCTATTCTGACCATGAAGTGGACGTTCGATATCAAGCCAGCGGATGTATTCTGGTGCACTGCCGACATTGGTTGGGTAACAGGTCATACCTACATTACTTACGGCCCATTAGCGGTTGGCGCGACTGAGATTGTGTTTGAAGGTGTGCCTACTTTCCCGAACGCTGGTCGTTTCTGGAACATGATAGAAAAACACAAAGCGACTATTTTCTACACGGCACCAACTGCGATTCGTTCATTGATCAAAGCCGCTGATGCTGATGCCAATGTGCATCCATCTAAATATGATTTGTCTTCTTTGCGCTTGCTGGGCTCGGTGGGTGAGCCAATTAATCCTGAAGCCTGGATGTGGTACTACAACAATATTGGTCGTGGCAATTGCCCTATCGTTGACACCTTCTGGCAGACCGAAACCGGTGGTCATATGATGACGCCGTTGCCAGGTGCTACACCATTGGTCCCAGGTTCTTGCACCTTGCCATTGCCAGGTATTATGGCAGCCATTGTTGACGAAACTGGCCATGACTTACCAAACGGGCAGGGCGGTATTTTGGTAGTTAAACGCCCTTGGCCATCGATGATACGTACTATCTGGGGCGACGAAGAACGCTTCAAGAAAAGTTATTTTCCAGAAGAGTTTGGCGGCAAGGTCTATCTCGCTGGCGATGGTGCAATCCGCAACAAAGAAACTGGTTACTTCACAATCACTGGTCGTATTGACGACGTGTTGAATGTTTCTGGTCACCGAATGGGAACGATGGAAATCGAATCTGCGTTGGTAGCGAACCCATTGGTGGCGGAGGCCGCAGTGGTTGGTAAGCCTGATGACACAACGGGCGAGGCAATTTGCGCGTTTGTCGTCTTGAAACGCAGTCGTCCAACCGGCGACGAAGCAAAACAGATCGCGACAGAGTTGCGTAATTGGGTGGCCAAAGAAATTGGTCCGATTGCCAAACCAAAAGAGATTCGTTTTGGCGATAACTTGCCAAAAACGCGCTCTGGCAAAATCATGCGTCGTTTATTGCGAGTGCTGGCGAAAGGTGAAGCCATTACGCAGGATATTTCAACGTTAGAGAATCCAGCGATTTTGGAGCAATTGAAGCAGCCTCTGTAAGGGTGTTGTTTTCAAGCGCTGAAGTTTGCGTTCTCTTAACAAAAACGGCACACCTTTTCAGGTAGTGCCGTTTTTTATTGTATAGCAAATGTTTAACTTATGATTGCGGCTCGTTGGCCATTAACGATTGGTACGTGACATAAATACTAAACGCTCAAACAAATGCACGTCCTGCTCATTTTTCAATAATGCGCCGTGCAATGGCGGTACGATGGCCTTGTTATCTTTGCTGCGCAAGGCTTCCGCGGGAATGTCCTCTGCCAGCAATAGCTTGAGCCAATCGATAAACTCTGAGGTTGACGGTTTTTTCTTTAGCCCTGCGACATCACGTACTTCATAGAAGGTTTGCAAGGCTTGCGCTAGCAAGTCTGCTTTTAATTTCGGGAAATGCACATCCACGATTTTTTGCATCGTGTCTTTATCCGGAAACTTGATGTAATGGAAAAAGCAACGACGCAAAAATGCATCTGGTAATTCTTTTTCATTGTTCGACGTAATGATGACCAACGGTCTATGCTTGGCGCGCACCATTTCGCGGGTTTCGTAGACGTAGAATTCCATGCGATCGAGTTCACGCAGTAAATCATTGGGGAATTCAATATCGGCTTTGTCGATTTCGTCAATCAGTAACACCACAGGTTCATCAGCAGTGAACGCCTGCCACAACACGCCTTTGACAATGTAATTGTGGATGTCTTTGACGCGTTCATCCCCGAGCTGTGAATCACGCAAACGGGATACCGCATCGTACTCATACAAGCCTTGTTGCGCTTTGGTGGTCGATTTAATATGCCATTGCATAAGCGGCATGTTTAATGCCGCTGCAACTTCTTCCGCCAGCATGGTTTTGCCGGTGCCGGGTTCACCCTTGATCAGAAGAGGGCGTTGCAGTTTGAGCGCGGCGTTCACAGCGAGTTTTAAGTCATCGGTGGCGACATAGTTGTCGGCGCCATCAAAACGGAGAGCGGTAGTTTCCTGCGTCATGGTGGATATGATAAAGGTTGGTTGTTCGGGCGAAATATACTGTAAAAGAGTATAAGCCAGAATGCGTGATTTGGTGAACGGATGTTCTATTTTAAAAAATGCAACGAGAAAGTGCTTTGCACTGAATTTGTATTGCCGCACAACAGTGTGATCAGATGCTGCCTAAATTACTACGTTTGTGTGCGTTTTTTGCGCATAATTGATATTGATCATATAAAATGGTGCGCAGTATCAAGGTGTTGTCTTCATTGTTCTGTTTGTTTAATTCAATTCGCTCATATGAAAAAACTGTTTGCAATCCTCGCTTTGGCGAGTCTCGCTCATGTTGCATCCGCAGCAGAAGTTGTTGGCAATGCGAAAGATGCTGCTGATAAAAAAATCGCAATGTGCATAGGCTGCCATGCAATTCCTGGCTATAAAGCTACCTTCCCTGAGGTTTATCAGGTGCCAATGATAGGCGGGCAATCTGCCAAATATATAGAAAGTGCCTTGCAGGCTTACCGTAAAGGCGACCGCAAACATTTGTCTATGCGCGGTATTGCTGGCAGCTTGTCTGATCAGGATATTGCTGATCTGGCTGCTTATTACTCCCAACAAAAATAAGAACTGGAGCTAAAAGATGATAAAGATGACAAAACTCACCTTAATCGCCAGTGCGGCGACGGCTTTAACTTTGTTGGGCGGCAATACATTTGCGGCGGGTGATGCGGCGAATGGTAAAGCAATTGTTGAAAAGAGCAATTGTGCTTCTTGCCACGGTAAAGATTTCAGCTCGCCTATCGATCCTACTTACCCTAAGCTGGCCGGTCAGCATGCCGACTATCTGGTTCAAGCTTTAAAGGGCTACCAGCGTGGTGTTGACGGCCCAAATGGTCGCGGCAACCCAACCATGGGTGCACAGGCAAAGGCCCTGTCGCATAGCGATATTTTGGATGTTGCAGCCTATCTGCATAGCTTGCCAGGTAGTCTGATCGTGCAAAAATAAGTTGGTCTGAGTAAAGTGCTGCTGTTGTAGCACTAACTAGAAACCACGCATGATGTCATTGTGTGGTTTTTTTATTTGGCTGACTTTCCCAGATTCGTTAGCGACAGCGCTGTTGCAATGATTCAATATACGCTTGCCCATCCGGTGGTAAGCCAGTTCTTTGCGAATTCCAGATCATTTCACCGAGGCATTCCATGATCTGGTGATGCGCCTCATGCTCGGAATTAAACTTATGTGCAAGTAACTGGAATGCAGTTTTGACACCGCGTGGCTGATCTACCGAGATTTGCTCGGCAATCGACAGGTGCATAGATAAATGCAAAAACGGGTTTGTTTGCCCCTGGTCGACGCTGTAATTGGCTTCCAGAGCGGCTTCGACATTTTGTAAGTCGACTTCATACTCAGGATGCTGACGTATCCAGTCGGAAGCGATGGCTTCGAGCGGCGTTAAAATTTCATGCGCGTGCATTTTGCGAAAGGTATCGCAAAAAAAATGCCGTACATCGTGCTGACTTGGGGTAAACATAAAAACAATCGATAGCTGGTAAGCGTTAGTCTTTAAGGGCAAAGACCAAAGTGCTGTATTGTAAAAGGATTTTCGATTGCGCGCTTTGCCAGATGTTGCGCATGCAGACGTTTTTTATCACTTCGGTTATCATGCAGCGATTCTTAGAAAGGGATACTTATGTTGACTAAAGACGCTCTCAATACCTTGTTTTCTGAAGCTCGTACCCATAACGGCTGGTTGGATAAGCCGGTTACTACCGGACAGTTGCAAGAAATTTATGATTTGATGAAGTGGGGACCGACTTCTGCTAATTCGTCACCAGCACGCATCATATTTGTGACGTCCGCAACTGAGAAAGAAAAGTTACTGAGCTGCATGGCTGAAGGTAACTTTGAAAAAACCAAAACTGCACCAGTGACAGCGATAATTGGTATGGATATGGCTTTCTACGACCAATTGCCAAAATTATTCCCTCACGCCGATGCTCGCTCTTGGTTTGCTGGTAATCAGCCAGTGATTGATGCGACTGCTTTCCGTAACTCGTCTTTGCAAGGCGCATACCTGATGCTGGCCGCACGCGCTGTTGGTCTGGATTGTGGTGCTATGTCTGGCTTTGATGCCGACAAAGTGAATGCAGCTTTCTTTGCTGGCACCAGCGTGAAAGTCAATTTCATCTGCAATATTGGTTATGGTGACGCGAGCAAATTGTTCCCTCGGTCTCCACGTCTGAGCTTTGATGATGCTTGCAAAATCGTTTAAGCGTAAAGTAACTCGATGAATCCAACGCTCTTACACCTTGTCGGGTAAGGGCGATTTTTGTTTGAATTCGCATAAATCGGCGATCATGCAATTCCAACATTTCGGCTTTCTGGCAAGGCAGGTATAACGTCCATGCAAAATCAACCAATGGTGTGCATCTTGCTGAAATTCTTTTGGCACGAATTTCATCAATTTTTGCTCAACGATATCTACGTTTTTGCCTGGGGCAATGCCGGTGCGATTCGATACTCTGAAAATATGCGTGTCAACGGCAATCGTCGGCACGCCAAAGGCGGTGTTTAATACGACATTTGCAGTTTTTCTGCCCACGCCGGGCAGCGCTTCTAAGGATTCGCGGTCTTGTGGCACTTCGCCGCCATGTTCGGCCATTAGCAGGCGGCAGGTTTCAATCACATTTTTTGCTTTTGTACGGAACAAGCCTATCGTTTGAATATAAGGAATCAATCCATCGACCCCTAAGACATAAATGCTGGCCGGTGTGTTGGCAACCGGATACAGCAAACGCGTGGCTTTATTTACCGACACGTCGGTAGCCTGCGCTGACAATAGCACCGCGATCAACAATTCAAATGGCGTTGTATATTCCAGTTCTGTGGTTGGATGCGGGTTTTCTTCTTGTAAGCGGGTAAAAATGGCGCGGCGTTTTTCTGCATTCATGATGATTTATTTCCTGCTTCGGCTTCCAATTTTTTTAAGCGTGCACGTTCAATGGCTGCTGCGATAATCGCTTTTTTTCTGTCTCTTTGTTCAATTTCTTCTGCACTATGGGCAGTTTCTTCTTCCAGGGCTTTCAGTTTTGCCGCGGCTTTGGCAGCTAAACGCTCGTCATTTTCGCGTTTTTCGCGCTGCAGGCGTTCGTTTCTGAATTCATATTGCTGACGCGCCGTCATCGCTTGTTGTTCGCTCCACGCCGACCAACCAGTTTTTTCCCCTGTTATCGGGATCATCTTGATACAGTCTACGGGGCAGGGAGCGACACATAAATCACATCCGGTACAATCGTCTGCGATCACCGTATGCATCTGCTTAGGCGCGCCAACGATGGCATCGACTGGGCAAGCCTGTATGCACAGCGTACAGCCTATGCAAAACGCTTCTTCGATAAAGGCAACTGGGCGAGGGCGTTCTGTGCCGTGGCTTGTGTCTAAAGGGATGATAGGTTTGGCAAGCAGTGTTGCCAGGCGCACTACGCCTTCTTGCCCACCAGGGGGGCATTGATTGTAGTTTGCCCTGCCATCCGTAATAGCTAATGCATATTGATGGCAAGATGGATAACCGCATTTAGTGCATTGCGTTTGCGGCAGGATATGTTCAATTTTTACTGCGAGGGTGTCGGACACGGCAAACTTTAAATTAACTTCAGGAAGAACTTGAATTATCCACGACAATTTTGTGAACAACAAATAAAAAGACCGCTTTCCTGAGAAAGCGGTCTTCTCCTGCAAAACTAAATCCAAATAAATCAGGCGTGCTGTTTAATAAATTCGCCAATTTTTGGACAAATAATGTCGCGCCAGCGGCGGCCTGAAAAAATACCGTAGTGACCACAACCTGGTGCTACGAAGTCTTGCTTCATGTTGGCAGGGATGCTGCTACACAAATCGTGCGCAGCCTGAGTCTGACCAGCGCCGGAAATATCATCGAGCTCACCTTCGACGGTAAATAAAGCCACTGTTTTGATATCCTGAGGGCGAACCAGCTTACCTTCGACTTCCCAGGTACCCATAGGTAGACGGAATTCCTGGAACACGGTTTTAATCGTTTCAAGGTAATAATCAGCAGGCATATCCAGAACTGCATTGTATTCATCGTAAAATTTGCGATGTTGTTCTGCAGAGTCATCGTCACCTTTGATCAGGTGTTGGTAGTAGTCCCAATGACTTTGCGCATGGCGATCTGGATTCATTGCCACAAAACCAGTATGTTGCAGAAAGCCTGGATAAACTTTACGGCCATAGCCAGGGTAATTGGCCGGGACGCTGTAAATCACAGTATTTTCAAACCATGAGAATTTTTTCTCTGTGGCAAGATTGTTGACTTGGGTCGGCGATTTGCGGGGATCAATCGGCCCACCCATCATAGTCATTGTTTTCGGCAACTTCGGATCTTTGGCGGTCGCCATCAAAGAAATCGCCGCCAAAACAGGCACAGTAGGCTGACAAACTGAAATAACGTGGACGTCTGGCCCTAATAAACGAATAAAATCTTGCACATAGTAGATATAGTCGTGCAAGTGGAATTCGCCTTCAGATAGTGGCACCATACGAGCATCGGTCCAGTCCGTGATATATACGTCATGTTGCGGTAATAGTCCGCGTACAGTATCCCTGAGGAGTGTCGAATGATGGCCAGATAAGGGAGCGACGAGTAAGACTTTGGGTTGTTTCAGTTTTGCTGCATCTTTATCACTCAAAACCTTTCTGAAGTGCAATAATTTGCAGAAAGGTTTAATAACCGCAGTCGTTTGCGCTATTTCAACGACTTGCTTGTCAATGGTAGTCGTTGTAATTCCAAATGCTGGTTTTTCGTAGTCTTTACCTAGGCGGAACATCAGTTCGTAGCCAGCCGCGATTCTTTGTGCGTACGGAGAATGGGCTAGTGGTGAAATCGGATTGGTAAAGAGTTTAGAAGACGCTTCTGCCCATTGAGTTAATGGGTTTAAAAAGGCGCGATTCAGTTCATGGAGTTGGTAGAGCATGGTGACATCTTTCTTGAAAAAGACGGGAAGCCGGCTTATTGAATAACTTAACGATTAACTTTTTGATATTTTTTAACGGTTTCTAAACGCTAATCTGAAAACTTTTGTAAGCATGTATTGCAACGCATCATAAACCAGTTACAGATTTTTTGTGTTTTATGCTGCACTCGTATATCTTTTGCTATGTAAATGAATGTTAAATTGATTAATTAAAGTGCAATTTTTACATATCTTGGATAGGATATATGTCGCAGTTTTATCTTACTAAGGGCTGATAAGTATTTGTCCGGCATTCTGCCAGCGCATTGCTGGGGTAGTTTTTCGTCAGTTCTATTATTAAAGGTACCGGGGTATGACTAGTAGTTTAAATCTGTCAGAGTCAGGATGGCGTGAAAACTGTTTCACTGCGTTCGACCTCATGCGGGATGATCCCGATGAAGGCCGTACAATGGCTAAGCACATGCATCAACAAGCAATCGCTCACAGATTACCAGTGTCAGGTACCTTTGCTGAATTGCTTTTGGCATTTGCAGATTTCTTCGAAGGCGATCTTGCCCTGGCGGAACCTGAGTTTGAACGTACCGCCGCGATGTTTGAATTGGTGGGTGATGACGAAGGACTGGCATTTGCTAATTTTGGTACTGTTGCCGTCTGGCGTAAACATGGTTTGGCGGAGCAGGCTTACTCACTATGTCATTCTAAAATCCTCCCTTTGTTACCTGCTCACGATAATCGTTTGTCGGTACTTGTTCTCAACATGTTGGCGATCTTATCGCAAGAGTTGGGTTATACAGAAGAAGCATTGCGACACTTTTATAAAGCACTTGATCAGGCAAGGCGCCTAAATATTCCCAACCGAGTTTCACAGATCTTGGCAAATCTCGGTGAAATTTTTTATATGAGCGGCAACGTTGAGTATGCCGAACATTTGCTCGAAGACGCTCGTCAGATTGCAGTTGCTTCGACCGAGCGTTGGTTAGCACCATTTATTTCGACGATGTTGGCACTTTGCAAGCTGGCGTTGGAAAAATATGACGAAGCCTATTCAGCGGTTGCCGCGTACATCGGTGAGGGCAGTGCCGCATTGCATACAGACCCCGCGAGTCGTGCCTTTTGTTTTTCTGTTGCTGCCTATACCTTGGCCAGAAAAGGACAGTTGACCCAGGCTGATCAGCTTAGCAATATTGCGATGAATTCGCTTGATAGTTTTGATGATAAACATTTAAAACCCTATAACTGGTGGGTGAGTGGTTATCTGCATCATTGCCATCATCGTTATTCTGATGCCGTAGCTGACTTATTGCGCGCCATCGAAGAAAGCGGAAAAACTGGCTATTTTTATGTACCTTTGCGTGCCATGAAAGAATTGGTCGAAATCTTCTCAGAAGAAAAAAAATGGGAAGATGCATTTAAAGAGCAACAGCGCTACCTTGATCTTTACACCAAGGTTCAGGGGCGTGCGACCCGCATCCATGTGCAAAACTTGCACATCAAAAATGAACTCAAAGAAGCAGAGCTGGCACGCCGTCTGGAAGAAGAGGCTCTCAGTGAGCGTAAAGCGCTTGATGATGAGCTCAAACGTATGTTAGCCGAGCGTGAAACCATCCTTGAGAATTCTATCGTTGGAATGGTGTTTTTGAATAATCAGGGGCGAGTGCAGTGGGTTAACTCGCCACTTTGCGCGATCTTTGGCGTCGATAGAAAAGAAATACTCGGCGCGTCTCTGGAGCAGTTTTATGCTTCTCGTGAAGAATATTTATTATCTGGCGAAGCAGTGGGGGCAGCAGTGTGGCGTGGCGAATCGTATGAAAACGAGCTGCAAATGCGTCGCGCTAACGGTGAAATGTTCTGGGTCCATTTTTCAGGGCGCGCAGTGGATAAAAATGATTTGTCGCACGGCACCGTATGGGTGGTCATGGACATCTCTTCGCGCCGCCAGTTAGAGGCTGATCTCAATCGCTCTGAAAAGCACTATCGCCAATTGGTCAATAATGCAAGTGAAGGGATTTTGGTCGTACAAAATGGCAGAATCGTGTTCGCTAATCCCCGCGCTTGTCAGTTGACCGGATGTGCCAGCGCACAAATGGAGCATGAGAAATTCATCGATGTTATTTTCTCTGAAGATCGATTGTTGGTCGAAGACTTCAATGCACGCTGTCTTCAGGTTGATGAAGTTGAACAGTACTTCCATTGCCGTATTTTGCATCCAGTAACTGCACAGATTATCTGGGTTGAATTGTCGACGGTGCTCATCGACTGGGAAGGTCATGCCGCAACGCTTTCTTTTATGTCCGATATTACTCAGAGAAAGCTGCTGGAGTCTCAACTCAAAGAAAGTATGGCCGAGCAAATTCGTTTGCAGACGTTGCAGATGCAAAATGAATTAAAAGAAGCGGAAGTTGCTCGTCGTCATGCAGAAGAAACGACCGAAGCGAAATCGATGTTTCTGGCGAACATGAGCCATGAAATCCGCACGCCGATGAATGCGATTATCGGCATGGCACATCTGGCACTACGAACCGAACTGAGCCCGAAACAAAAAGATTATTTGGAAAAAATTCACAATGCTGGCATGTCGTTGATGGGAATCATTAACGATATTTTAGATTTTTCCAAGGTTGAAGCGGGTAAGTTAAATATCGAGGATGCTGAATTTAATCTCGATGATGTTCTGGAAAATATTTCAGCGATGACTGCCGACAAGGCTTACGAAAAAGGCGTGGAATTTGTCTTTCGCACCCCTCGCTCTGTTCCTCGACATTTGCGTGGCGACTCATTGCGACTTGGCCAGGTATTGATCAACCTCGTCAATAACGCTGTTAAATTCACCGAACGAGGAGAGATTTCGGTTAGCTGTGAGCAACTTGAAATCAATAATGGCAGAGTAAAGATTTCGTTTGAAGTGCGCGATACAGGTATTGGTATGTCGCGTGAACAAATGATGAAGTTATTTGTTCCATTCAGTCAGGCAGATGAATCAACGACAAGAAAATTTGGCGGCACAGGCCTTGGCTTATCTATCTCCAAGCGCGTCGTTGAGTTGATGGGTGGAACAATTTTTTTGGAAAGCGAAGAGGGGAGCGGCACATCGGTACGATTCCATGCATGGTTCGGCCTTGGTGATGCCACGCAGAGTCATCCTGCTTTGCCGCAGGCCGTTGATGACATGCGTATTCTTGTCGTTGACGATAACCAACTTGCCGCGAATGTATTACGTGAAGAATTATTGGCCCTGACACCGCACGTCGATGTCGCGTTGACCGCTAATGTTGCGTTAGAAGCAGTGGAAGCGGGCGATCACAATCAACCATATGACGTGTTGTTTGTCGATCTGGATATGCCCGAGATCGATGGTCTGGCACTGATTGGCTTATTAAAAAACATCAAGAGTCTGCGATCTTTGCCTTTCTTTGTTTTGGTTGGCGTACATGGCCGTGATGAAGTCAGTCACAGAGCGGATGTCGTTCCTGATGGTTTTATTTGTAAGCCAGTAAGTGCGAATGCAATTCACGCTTGTATTGCGGAGTTATATTCCAAACAGGAACAACAATCTAAGCAAAAAGAAGAATTTTCTATTCCGCAATATACCAATTTACGTGTATTGCTGGTCGAAGATAACGAAATCAATCAGCAAATTGCGCGCGAATTGATGGAGGCGAGCGGAATACAGGTGGTGGTAGCAGAGAACGGCAAGGTCGCCGTTGATAAAATTTTCCGTCATCCACCAGAATATTTTTCTCTGGTTTTTATGGATGTGCAAATGCCCGAACTCGATGGACATGAAGCGACGGCAATTATTCGCGGCGATGCACGTTTTCAGCAGTTACCTATTGTCGCGATGACCGCTCACGCTATGGTTGATGAGAGAAAGCGTTGCCTGGTTTCAGGGATGAACGCTCACCTTGCTAAGCCGATAGAGCCTGGTGCCTTGTTTTCAACGATTACCGAATGGTGTCCTGATCGTGTTTCAGATTTGCAGGGAGAGTTAATTACTGAGGTCAAAGAGATTAATACCTTGGTCATCGAAGGTGTTGATACCGATGAAGGTTTAAAACGTACTTTAGGTAGTTACGAACTTTATTTTGAACTGCTCACTCGTTTTTGCGAAGACCAACGTGAATCAGTGATGAAAGCGCAGGCAGCTTTCGTCGATGGTGATGTCCAGTTAGCTGAGCGTATCATCCATACTCTGAAGGGAGTTGCTGCTTTGATTGCGGCTAAAAATGTGCGACAGTTAGCCGAAGAGCTCGAATCATTTTTGCATGCCTCTATACAGGCGCGAGATATTATTTCACGTTTTGATTTGTGTCATAAGCAATTACAAGCAACGATTTTTTCAATTGAAAAAGCCTTGTTACGTGAGCGTAGCCATACCATCGTCGATGCTACTTTGGAAGCAACGCCAATCGCCGAACGATCTTTAATGCAAGCGACCTTAACCAGGTGTGAAACCTTGCTGTCGGAATACGATGGCGAGGCAGTCGATGTGTTGATGGAGTCGAGTGATCTGATCGTACAGGCTTTGGGGCTTGAATCCCACAAGCAATTGATGCGAGCGGCTAAACAATTTGATTTCGATGCAGCCCTGAGCTATTTGCGCCGGGGAGCAAAGGCACACGGGTTTGATGTTAATTTGCAAGCTATTGATTAGGGGTATAAGAATGGCTAATGCGCAGATGTAAAATGCCATTCCTTTATTTGTAAAACATGGATCAGAATTCTGAAATAGTTTCCAAGCAAGTTATCCTGATTGTCGATGATACGCCGGACAATATATCGCTGTTATCAGGACTCTTGAAGGAACAATATAAAATAAAAATCGCCACCAGCGGTGTTAAAGCTTTGCAAATTGCTGCGCAACAACCGGCGCCGGATTTGATTTTGCTTGACGTCATGATGCCAGAAATGGATGGCTATGAAACTTGCCGCCGGTTAAAATCCGATTTACTGACAGTTGATATTCCGGTTATTTTTCTGACTGCAAAAAATCAGGCGCAAGATGAAGAAAAAGGCTTGTTGCTCGGTGCGGTCGACTATATCAGCAAGCCAATTAGTCCATCGATCGTGATGGTAAGGGTGGCGACGCAATTGAATCTAATCCGCGTACAGCACCTATTGCGTAATCAGAACAAGTACTTAGAAAGTCTGGTGCAGGATCGTACCAGTAAGTTAGGCAAAATGCAGGATGCGATCATCATGGCGATGGCGTCGCTTGGTGAGGTCAGAGATAATGAAACCGCCAATCATATTTGTCGTACGCAAAATTACGTAATGGTATTAGCACGTCAATTAAGTCAGCATCCACGTTTTAAACAAGAATTAAGTAACGAAAATATCGAACTACTCTTCAAATCTGCGCCCTTGCATGACATTGGTAAGGTAGGTATCCCGGACAAAATTTTACTTAAACAAGGTAAGTTGACGGCCGATGAGTTTGAAATCATGAAGCAACACACTTCATATGGTCGTGAAACAATCTTGTCGCTGGAACGCTATCTTGGTGAAAGCAATAATTTCTTACGCTTTGCGCGGGAGATTACGTACTCGCATCACGAAAAATGGGATGGCAGCGGTTACCCGGAAGGACTTACTGGAGACGCTATACCCATCTCAGCGCGATTGATGGCCGTCGCTGACGTGTATGACGCCCTGATCACCGAACGCGAGTATGAGCCCGCGTTTGAGCATCAGATAGCGATCAATATCATGCGCGACGCCCGGAGTTCGCATTTTGATCCTGATGTATTGGATGCATTTTTGCAGGTTGCCGATAAATTTGACCTCATTGCCAAGAGTTATCGTGAGCCTTTGCTGAAACAGATATGCGCTGTTTCAATGAATGAGTCCTCTTACTACGCCAACTGATGCATGGATCGTGGCTTTGCGCAATCTCCTTTAAACTCAATTCATGCCTGATGAGGTAATCAGTTTGATAGCAACATCGAGCTGTTCGTCTACCTTAGAAATATAAAACAACGACCGTAAAGTATTGAGTGAACTAGTTACGAGTTAATTTGATTGACGTTTTGTAGAACCTCGACTGACCGTTTAGGGCGGGATGCGGCCAAGAGTAGCAAATGGTTTTCACAGGAAATTTAAATGAAAGAGTTTCGATTTAATATTTTCGGCATACTCGTGATGGTTGACGGTTCGCCCGGCGCTTGGAGAGCGTTTTATCTTGGGAGCGATGGTAAGCGGCGTGCGGCTGATTTTATAGTTCCCAACGATATCGCGGAGGAGGAATTGTGTGAGTATCTAGCGGACCTGTTCCATGAGAATGCGATGCCCAAGAATAGCACCGCTACACAGATATCATCATAACGCTGGCGATGTCCGGCCAGGAACTGACATTCGCGTCAATAAATATCGTTGAAGAAAAAATGAAGAATTAGAGAATACGACTTACACATTGACTTGGGGCATATCCATGCTCATTTGAATCGGGCGTGGCATCAACGCAAGGCTGAATTGAATTCATCGAACATTCCGTAAAAAATATTTGGAATTTTGTTTGAATTATCGTGCGAAGCAATTTTTTAAAAATTGTCTGCAGAAACAAAAAAGCGCAAATTTCTTTGCGCTTTTTTTGATTTAACTTCGCGATGACGACTCGTAATCGTTGAGGTATTAATCAAACGTTGGTGTTTCAACGCCGAGGATTTTGTGCAGTTTTGGTGATGTTGTGGTGTACTGCATGTGGATTTTCTTTTCAGGGAAAATGTACGGTGCAGCACCAAATGCGGCCAGAGCGGCTTCGTGGAATCCGGACAAAATCAATTTCTTTTTGCCTGGATAGGTATTGATATCGCCTACAGCAAAAATACCAGGAACATTGGTTTCGAACTTTTCAGTGTTCATGACTTTTAACTGCTTACGTTCAATTTCCAGACCCCATTCAGCAATAGGTCCGAGTTTTGGTGATAAGCCAAAGAATACCAATAAGTTATCCAAAGGCATGCGGCGGGTAACGCCATCGGCACCAGTAACTTTGATTTCGCTCAGGATATCATCTTTGGTTTCGATGCCAGTCACTTGACCGATGGTCAGCTGCATTTCGTAGTTGTCGCACAGTTCTTTCATTTTGGCGACAGATGCAGGTGCAGCGCGGAAATCGTCACGACGATGCAACAGGACGACGGATTCTGCTTTACCAACCAGGTTTAAAGCCCAGTCCAAAGCGGAATCGCCACCACCGCAGATCACCAGATTTTTGCCGTGGAACTGGCTCGGATCTTTGACGCGGTAGAAAACTTGTGAGCCTTCAAACGCTTCAATGCCATCAACCTTCAAAGTACGTGGTTGGAATGAGCCAACGCCTGCAGCGATGAAAATGGTTTTGGTGATAAAGCGTGTGCCAGTCGATGTTTCCAGATCAAAACGGCCATCATCACGGCGTTCAACCAACGTTACTTCCTGACCCAAATGGAAAGTCGGTTCAAATGGTTCAATTTGCTTTAACAAATTGTCTGTCAGTTCCTGGCCTGTGCAGACGGGAACCGCTGGGATGTCGTAAATTGGCTTGTCAGGATATAACTCGACGCATTGACCGCCAACTACTGCCAGCGAATCGATCACATGTGCTTTGATTTCGAGCAAGCCTAATTCGAACACCTGAAACAGGCCGACCGGACCGGCACCGATGATGACGGCATCGGCTTCAATGACGCCGTTTGCCTGAGTAGTTTGTTTATTTTCCATACGACGAGATATTTCCTGATATTACCTAAAATTGATTGGGTAAAACACACCCGCTTGCCATTGTGGCAGTGCCGCAAATTAATGCGGCGCAGAACGATTAGCGTTCCAGGTATTGCAATTTGTCTTTAACGTCTTTCCAATCGTCTGCATCAGCCAGCGGCGCAACAGTTTTGGTGATGGATGGCCATTTGCGCGTCAATTCAGCATTGATTTTGATGAATTGCTGCTGATCGGCAGGTACGTCTTCTTCAGCAAAGATGGCGTTGGCCGGGCATTCTGCTACGCACACAGCGCAGTCGATACATTCATCCGGATCGATGATCAGGAAATTCGGGCCAGCACGGAAGCAGTCCACAGGGCAGACATCCACGCAATCGGTATAGCGGCAGCGGATGCAGGATTCGGTCACAACGTGGGTCATAACAGTCCAATCTTTAAAATTCGGGGTTTTGGCACAGCCAGATCGCAGAAAACTCATGCTAGGGCTGCAAAGCCTTGTATTTTAAGGCAATTTCACAGTTCTAACAAATCGGGCTTATATAGTTTGCGCATAAGCAAATACATTCCCGCCCTTGGGAGTGCTTTTGTGCATCTACGAGAAGCCGGAAGATCAGGGAGAATTATAGACAGATAAGGCACTGTTTGCATTGATGTGCATCACCAAGCGTCATCAGTGAAGATGTTTTGCCGCGACTGGCTGAGACATGAAATTTTTTCAAATTATCCCTGAGAGTTAAATAAGTGTGTCGTTAACGTTAAGATGTCAGCAACATATCAGATACTACCAGACACTTTTTCTTGGATTACTTATGAAACCAGCAATTTTGGTCGCCCGCGCCATATTTCCCGACGTACTGACGTATTTGTCTGCTCATTTTGAAGTGGAATCAAATCAAGATGATGTGGTTTTTAGCCCGGAAGAACTGACGCAGCGCCTGAAAGGTAAGGCTGGCGCTTTGACCACGTCCAGCGCACGCATCAGTCGTGAGTTATTGCAGCAATTGCCAGACTTGAAAATGGTCGCCAACATGGCTGTTGGTTACGATAACTTTGATCTGGCGGCGATGACAGCATGTGGTGTGTTAGCAAGCAATACGCCCGATGTCTTAAATGAAACGACTGCAGATTTTGGTTGGGCTTTAATGATGGCGGCGGCGCGTCGCATTACAGAATCAGAACATTGGTTGCGTGACGGCCAATGGAGCAAGTGGCGCTATGACTATTTCCTTGGTGCGGATCTGCATGGTTCTACCCTGGGAATCATTGGTATGGGCAGAATTGGTCAGGCAATTGCCAGACGCTCAACGGGGTTCAATATGAAAGTGATCTATCACAATCGTTCGCGCCTGAGTCCTGAGCAGGAAACGTATGCCAATCACGCGCAGTACGCGAGCAAAGAAGAAGTTTTGCGTCAGGCAGATCATTTAATGTTAATCCTGCCGTATTCTGCCGCCTCGCATCACACGATAGGCGCGGCTGAGTTAGCGATGATGAAGCCAACAGCGACGCTGATTAATCTGGCGCGTGGCGGTATTGTCGATGATGTTGCTTTGATTGCTGCTTTGCGTGACAAACGTATCGCTGCTGCGGGTCTGGACGTATTTGAGAGCGAGCCGAAGTTCCATCCGGATTTTTTGAGTCTTAGTAACGTGGTTTTGACCCCGCACATCGCCAGCGCCTCGGAAGCAACCCGCAGGGCAATGGCAAAATGTGCGGCGGATAATCTGATTGCAGGCTTAAGTGGTCAGACTCCGCCTAATTTGTTGAAATTATTTTAAGGAGTTAATCAGGTCGACGTACTGCTGCATCGCGTCTTCCTGCGATGTACCTTTCAAATTTGCCCATGCGTCAAATTTAGCACGGCCAACAAAATCGGTCATGCCAGGGCGGTCGCCAGTGGCGTCGCCGGTGCTGCCTTGTTTGAATAAAGCGTAGATCTTCAGCAGCGTCATGTTGTCAGGACGTTCTGGCAGGTTTTTGGATTCTGCTAAGGCGAGGTTGAATTGTTCTTGAATGCTCATCGTGATTTCCGACTGTGTCTGGGTTGAAAAATACCAAGGTTCAAAAAGTAACACGACTCTTGGTTAAATCACCATATTGATGCTAGAGGTTTTCCTCCAGCTTTTGATTGGGGGCAAGTAGGGCGGTTGCAATCCACCAATTCGGCGCAAACCTCATCGTAGCGCGGCTTGCAGCCGCCCTACGAAAGCTAATGAGAGTTTTTGATTAATGCAACGTCGGCTCAGCGCCGCAGCATGCTTTGTACTTTTTGCCACTACCGCAAGGACAAGGGTCATTGCGTCCTACTTTTGGTGCTTCACGTTTCACGGTGGTCACGCCGGATTTACGCAATGGTGCCCAGAAGCGGCGTATTGCTGGAATCGACGCTTCAAGTGACAGTGCCAATGCATGGCACTTTTCTGGAGTATCGACAAATTTTAATTCTTCTTCTTCGATTTCTTCAGCGCCCAGCAAATAGATAGGCTGCAACAAAGGACCGATTTCTGCGGATTCCCATGCGGCTTCCCAGGCTTCTTCGCGCAATTGCATGCCTTCCCAGAAGCCCCAGGCCCAGGTTTCGCCATCAATCAATTCTTTGCCGTTTTGTTCCAGCACGCAAAATAGTGGTTCAAATTCTTGTGGTGCCACTTCAAAAGTAATCTGAATTTCATTCATGAAACGCGCGATCAGTTGCGTGATGCGTTGCATTTCTTTTTCATTTTTAAATTTTGGTTCAGCGGCATCCGGTAAGCCCCAGACCAATGGCAGCCATTCGCTCATCGGAATCATTTCAGGGCCAAGTGCGATGGCGGTCAGGTAGCCATGCAGGGCATCCATCGTCATTCCATCGTCGCCGACACGGTCAGACATTAAAAATTTGTCGAGTTCGTTGAATTCTTTGTCGCTGAGCGGTTCGTCTAAATGCATGGTGTAACCTGAATATGAGTAAGAAAATACCGGAAGTGTAGCGCTTTGTTGATGCGCTGTAACGCGTTTTATCGCATTTTGATGCAGACAGATTCTGATTTTGGGTGTCAATTACCACGTACAATTCTATCTATGAATGAACAAATACTCCCCGAATCTTTTGCAGGCTTATCGCCTGAATTGGTGCTCGATGCCGTTGATAGCTGTGGCATGCACTGTGATGGACGCTTATTGGCGCTTAATAGCTATGAAAACCGTGTTTATCAGGTTGCTCTGGATGACCAGGCACCAGTGATTGCTAAGTTTTATCGGCCGCAACGCTGGTCGGATGCGGCAATTTTGGAAGAACATCAATTTGTGCAGGAGCTGGTGGCGCAGGAAATACCTGTGGTGCCTGCCTTGGAGGGGGTAAATGGTGAAACTTTGCGGCAATTTCTGGGCTACCGATTTGCCTTGTTTGCCCGTCAAAGCGGTCGCGCTCCAGAGATTGGCGATGCGGCGACGCTGGAGTGGTTGGGTCGTTTTATCGGTCGCATTCATGCTGTTGGTGCGATAAAGCCCTATCAGCATCGCCCTGCGATTGATATCAACACCTTCGGTGTAGAGCCGCGCAACTGGTTATTGCAGCATGACTTCATACCGCCTGATCTTTTGCAGGCTTACCAGAGCGTCAGTCAGCAGGCTTTGGATGGCGTTACCCGTTGCTATGACAGGGCAGGTGATGTGGCGCTTATCCGATTGCATGGTGATTGCCACATGGGAAATGTGCTGTGGCTCGATGCTGGCGATCAGGCGGGACCGCATTTTGTTGATTTTGATGATAGTCGCATGGGGCCGGGGATACAGGATTTGTGGATGCTTTTATCTGGCTCGCGTCAGGAAATGCAAAGTCAATTGACGGATATTCTGGTTGGCTATGAAGACTTTTTTGAGTTCGAGCCACGTCAACTGTATTTGGTTGAAGCATTGCGAACTTTGCGTTTATTGCATTATTCGGCATGGTTGGCGCAACGCTGGACGGATCCCGCTTTTACCACCGCATTCCCGTGGTTTAATACTCAACGTTATTGGCAAGATCGCATCCTTGAATTGCGTGAACAAGTAGCATTAATGGATGAACCTCCCTTGTGGCCAGTCTGATTGAACTCTTGAGTTAGTCGCAAAGGCTGTGGCTTTATGCCTCTATCCGTTAAAATACCGGAAATTTTTTGATCTGATGCAAATAGGAGCCACACCATGACACAGGATGAATTGAAACTAGCCGTTGCCCAGGCGGCCATTGCCTACGTAGTCGAGGGCGAAATTGTCGGTGTTGGCACCGGCTCAACGGCTAATTTTTTCATTGATGAATTAGCGAAGATTAAGCACAAGGTCAAAGCAGCTGTGGCTTCGTCCGAAGCGACCGCAGAACGTCTGCGCGGACATGGTATCACTGTGTTGGATTTGAACGATGTTAGTTCCATGCCTGTGTATATCGACGGCGCGGATGAGATTACACCGCATGGCGCGATGATCAAAGGTGGTGGTGCTGCCTTGACTCGCGAAAAAATCGTTGCCTCCGTTGCAGAAAAATTTATTTGCATCGCTGACGGCTCTAAATTGGTAGAAATGCTGGGTAAATTCCCATTGCCAGTTGAAGTCATCCCCATGTCGCACGCTGTCGTTGCACGTAAGCTCAATGCGATCGGCGGCGAAGCACGTTTGCGCTTGAAGGATGGCAAACCATTGCTGACAGACAATGGCAATATGATTTTGGATGTGCATGGCTTACAAATCGCTGACCCTGTCGCACTGGAAGCGGAGATCAATAACATCGTCGGCGTTGTTACAGTTGGCTTGTTTGCACGTCACGGTGCGAACGTGTGTCTGCTGGGTACACCTGAAGGTGTTAAGACGCTAAGTTTCTGATTTAACCGCGAAATAAAAATGCCCGCAGCAGCGGGCATTTCTTTGAATAGAAACCAAATTCTTATTCTGTCGGTGGTACGTAACCAGCAGCGGCATCCGCACCGTCACCGAAAAAGTGTTTTTCCATTTGCGTTGCCAGGTATTTGCGGGCGCGAATGTCTGCCAGATTCAGGCGGTTTTCATTGACTAACATGGTTTGGTGCTTCATCCAGCCAGCCCATGCTTCTTTGGACACGCCTTCGTAAATCTTTTTACCCAATTCGCCTGGGTAAGGAGGGAAGTCCAAGCCTTCGGCTTCTTTGTCTAATTTAATGCAGTGGACCATACGGGCCATGGTAATACTCCTTAGTCAATCTGTAGATACTTAAAAACAGCACGGATTATAAGTCAAAATTCAATTTCTCAAGGATGCGCTATCGATCATAGCTGTTTGATCAACACTAAAGACTTACGCTGCCAGTTGTACATTTTTTGTCTGTCTTTAGGAAGATCATCGACCGAAGCTTTGACAAAACCGCGCTTGAGGAACCAGTGTTCGGTGCGGGTGGTCAGTACAAATAGGGAGTGGAAGCCTGCCCGGCGTGCGCGCTTTTCCATGTGTTTGAGAATGCGTTCGCCGTCGCCTTGACTTTGCACATCAGGATTGACCGTCAGGCATGCCATTTCGGCCATTTTGTCGAACGGGAATGGGTACAGTGCCGCGCAACCAAAAATCACGCCATCATGCTCGATGACGGAGAAGTAATTGATTTCTCGTTCTATCAGTTCGCGTCCACGTTTGACCAGGGTGCCGTCAGCTTCTAACGGTTCAATCAGTTTAATAATGCCGCCGACGTCTTCAATGGTTGCTTCGCGCAGACTCTCGAGGTTTTCGGAGGACACCATGGTGCCAACGCCGTCATGGGTAAATACTTCCAACAGGGTGGAACCATCCATCTCGTAAGGCACGATGTGTATCCGGGGTACGCCGCCGCGTGATGCCTTGATCGCATGCTCCAGATAGAACGCGGAATCCAGAGGCAGGTAATTCTTTTTGAGCTCTTGCTCTGCCTGAATAAACGACAATTCACGGATTTCATCGCCATCCTGATCGATCATCATCGGGGTTTCTGAAATAAAGATCAGTTTGTCTGCGCGTAACGCGGTCGCGGCTGAAACTGCCACGTCTTCCATCGTCAGATTGAAGGCTTCACCGGTCGGTGAGAAACCTAGAGGTCCGAGCAAAACCAGGTTGCCAGCATCGAGAATTCTGTGGATCGTATCGTAAGCAACTTTACGCGCTGTGCCTGTGAGGCCAAAGTCAACGCCGCCAACGATGCCGATCGGTTTGGCAGTCACAAAGTTGCCAGAGATAATCCTGATAGCGGCATGCGCCATCGGCGTATTTGGCAAACCCTGACTAAATGCAGCTTCGATATCGAGGCGTAATTCACCCGCCGCTTCTTTAGAGCATTCCAGTGCAGCGGTATCGGTGATGCGAATGCCATTGTGAAACTGGCCTTCCACATTCCGCAACGCGAGTTGTTCAGCGACCTGTGGCCTTGAACCGTGCACAATCACGATTTTGATGCCAAGCGCATGCAATAGCGACAAATCTTGTGCCAATACCGGTAAGGCACCAGCCATTACCAGTTCGCCCGGAAAGGCGACCACAAAAGTCTTGCCACGGAAGGCATGAATGTAAGGCGCGACCGAGCGCAGCCAATCAACGAATTGAACGGGATTTTCCATGCGCTTATTATAATCTGAGACTTGGGGTTGATAGCCAGTTCTGATTAAGTCGTGCAATCAAATTTACGTGCTCTTTTTAAAGCAACTTGTGCAACGCGTGTTTTTAGTGTGAATTTGATAAGCTCGCATTGAGACGTTCCATTTTGCTGGTATAGAAATCAAAAGAACTATGGGTGATGCTATTTTCTTTTGCTAACACTAATTCTTTTTTTGCCTCGCTCAGATTTCCAAGCCTGATATAGCTTAAAGCTAACCACAGATGAAACTCATGGTAATAAGGATCTCGATCCAACTCTTTTTTTATTAAGTTAATCGCTTCGACGGGATGGTCGTTTTGTAGTGCTTTTTTCCCGAGGTCAAAGTAATAAAAAGGCGCGACAGGCTGGAGTTGATGAAGAGTGTTTGTGACGACTAGACTCTCTTCAAGACGTCCGGATTTCTGCAGTAGCTCAGCTAAGTTAGCGAGCGCAATCAGATTGTTTGTGTCGTATTTTAATATCTCACGAAATGCTTGTTCGGCTTGATGCAGATTGTTATGACGGCGATAAACAACACCAAGGGTATTGTAGGCGCTCAGATAGGAGGGGTCTTGTTTTATTGCTTCTTTGGCATACCAATATGCTTCATCGATTTGATTTTGTGAAAGTTGTTCTGCCGCCCGGTTATTCATGTACATCGCCAGAATTGTTTTTTCATCTATCGGTATGATTTTTTGGTTTTGTAAATTTTCAGACGGCATGAAATCAACAATTAATGCTTGACTGCCATCATAACTTCCTATGTTGGATGTTGCTTTCTTTGATAAATTAACATTGACGTGGCCCACGGCAAACATCAGGTTGTCTGACTGACTCCAGTTATTGTCTTGGACGACTTTTTGAAACTGAACTTGTAATTCTAATTTTTTTGCAAAAGCGGCAGTCAAAATCACAAGAGATAAACAATTGCCAGATCGAGAAGAAAAAGTTTGTGCAGCATTGCGCGTCATTTCGGCATCGTATTCAATCCGCATCGATTTGTTATTTGAAATCATCTTAAATAAACCTTGTTTCAATCCATTTCTTAGAATGTTTGATTTGACTTGTTCTTTACGGAGGTAGGTGCTCATTTCATCGCTTAGCGCGAAAACTTCATCCGGATTTATTTTCGCTGTAGGTGCCCGAAACATAGAATCTTGAAATAGCTCATTCGATGAAGGCGAGATTTTTACACTGTTGCATCCGCTCAGTACGCCGGAAAATGCTATCGCCAGCAAAAGTTGAATAAACGTAGCACTGCGACGATTCGTTTCCGATACGTTGCTTCCTTGCACACATTGCTTCTCAGCAGCCAGCTTCATTTGTAGTAGGTTAAGCGATCCTGACAGCCAATTTTGCATTTTGTGCCTCTGGTTTTGTTATTGTCTAAATGAATTTAAGTATATACATTCAGGTTAAAAAATAAACTAAAGTATTTTTGTGGCATTCATGGCTCTTGATTCACAGTGAAGAATGAAAATCTGGGATAATGCGCACCGCTATGTCTTCTAATCATTCCCCTAAAAAACACCCAAAATCAGCCAGCGGTACCACTATAGATGGTTTGTCTGGATTACGTGATCTACGTCAGCAACTACGTCAGGCAGCAGCGACTCCTGCTGCTGTTACAAATGCGACTGTGCCCGAAACTTCGTCAGTTGGAGCGCGGCCACAAGCCCAAAATGCTGCCGTACCTGCAAGTGCAGTCGGTGAGCCAGTCGATAAGCCAGCCGGCAAGCATGGCGCAGGTCGTGAAACCCGGTCGCCTTCAGTGGTATCTGTTCAAGGCGTACATTTAACTTCTGAACGTCGTAAAACCCCTGCTTTGTCAGGCGAGGCTGAAATACCGTTTCGCAATCCACCTCCGATCATTACTTATCCGGAAGAATTACCCGTATCTGGTCGTCGGGACGACATCGCTGAAGCGTTGCAAAAACATCAAGTGATTATCGTCTGCGGTGAAACTGGTTCCGGTAAGACCACGCAGTTGCCAAAAATCTGTCTGGAGTTGGGACGAGGACAAAAAGGTTTAATCGGTCACACCCAGCCACGTCGTATTGCAGCCTCATCAACAGCAAAGCGTATCGCACAAGAATTGAATTCGCCTTTAGGCGAGCACGTTGGCTTCAAAGTACGCTTCACCGACACCTTAACGAAGGGTGCATCGGTCAAATTGATGACGGACGGTATTTTGCTGGCGGAAACGCAAACCGATCCGTTGCTTCGCCAATACGACACCATCATCATCGATGAGGCGCATGAACGTAGTCTGAATATCGATTTTCTGTTGGGGTACCTGAAGCAGTTGTTGCCTAAACGGCGTGACCTGAAAATCATCATCACCTCGGCAACCATTGATGCGCAGCGGTTTGCTAATCATTTTGCGCAGACAAAAGGTGACCAGATCGTTCCGGCGCCGGTGATAGAAGTATCCGGTCGCTTGTATCCAGTCGAGTTGCGCTACCGTCCGATACAGGACACCGAAAAAGACAAAGAGCGCGACTTAATGACCGCGATTACGGATGCGGTCGATGAATTGTGTCGTATTGGATCTGGTGATGTATTGGTGTTCTTGCCGGGTGAGCGAGAAATTCGCGACGCCGCTGAAGCTTTACGCAAACATCATCCGCCGCATGTAGAAATTTTGCCTTTGTTCGCCCGACTATCTGCGCAAGAGCAAGAGCGGGTGTTTAAGGCTTCGAATGCGCGACGTATCGTGTTGGCGACCAACGTGGCTGAGACTTCGTTGACTGTGCCAGGCATACGTTTTGTGGTTGATACTGGTCTGGCGCGCGTGAAACGCTACAGCTATCGCAATAAAGTAGAGCAATTGCAAATCGAGGCGATTGCGCAATCGGCAGCCAATCAACGAGCTGGTCGTTGTGGTCGTGTTGCTGCCGGTGTATGTATCAGGCTGTTTGACGAACAAGAGTTTAATCAACGTACCCGATTTACTGAACCAGAAATTTTGCGCTCATCGTTGGCAGCCGTTATTTTGCGCATGAAGTCTTTGCGCTTGACTGATGTCGAGACTTTCCCATTCATCGAACCACCACCAGGTCGTGCGATTGCAGACGGCTATCAGTTGTTGCAAGAACTTGGCGCGATGGACGACGCCAATCAACTGACGGCGGTCGGTCGACAACTCGCTAAGTTGCCTTTAGATCCGCGGGTTGGTCGCATGATCTTGGCTGCGCGAGATAATCAGGCCTTGCACGAGGTACTGATCATTGCCGCGGCGTTGTCGGTGCAAGATCCTCGCGACCGGCCTATGGAGGCGCAAGCCGCTGCTGATCAGGCGCATAAGAAATTTGCTGATGAAAAGTCCGAATTTTTGTCGTATCTGAAAATCTGGAAATGGTTTGAAGATGCCATCGAGCACAAGAAAACCAATCGTCAGTTGCAAGACAATTGCCGTAGTAATTTCCTGAGTCAGATGCGCCTGCGTGAATGGCGCGAAGTACATTCGCAGTTACTGACCATCATCAAAGAGCAAGGCTGGCGCTTGAATGAAACGCCTGCAACCTATGAGCAATTACACCTATCTTTGCTGACGGGTCTGTTAGGCAATATTGGTTATAAATCGGAAGAAGAGGCGCATTATTTGGGTGCGCGGAGTATCAAATTCTTTATCTGGCCGGGTTCCAGTCTGGCGAAAAAAGCCGGGCGCTGGATTATGGCAGCAGAATTAGTTGATACCTCGCGATTATACGGACGTTGTATTGCCCAGATACAGCCAGAGTGGCTGGAAAAAATTGGTGGTCATTTGCTGAAAAAATCCTATGGCGAACCACGCTGGGAAAAGAAAGCGGGGCAGGTATCAGCGTTTGAACGGGCAACTTTATATGGCTTGGTCGTGTATAGCCAACGCCGTATTCAGTATGGTTTGACGCATCCAACAGAAGCGCGTGAGATTTTTATCCGTGAAGCTTTGGTGGAAGGCGAATTTGAAACTCGCTCGCCGTTCTTTGCTTACAACCAAAAGTTGGTGCGGGAGATCGAAAACCTCGAACACAAATCACGTCGTTTGGATGTCTTGGTGGATGATCACCTGATTGTTGCATTTTATGATCAATACCTACCTCCAGATGTACATAACGCCGTGATGTTTGAGCAGTGGTATAAAGAGGCCAGTAAAGCGAATCCTAAATTGCTATATCTGAATAAAGAAGAGTTGATGCGGCATGAGGCGGCTGGTGTCACTACTGATTTATTCCCCAAGAATATGCAAGTGTCAGGGGTGGCGCTGCAACTCAGCTACCATTTTGAACCAGGTAGCCCGCGTGATGGCGTGACATTGACGGTGCCGCTGTTTTCATTGAATCAGGTATCTGCCGATCGGAGTGAATGGTTGGTACCGGGCATGCTCAAAGAAAAGGTTCATTTGTTGATCAAATCTTTGCCGCAAAAAATTCGCCGCCATTGTGTGCCTTTGCCTGAATATGCGGCCGGATTTTGCGAACGAAATGAGTTTGGTAAAGGCAATTTTCTCGATGCCGTGATTGCGGATATACGCGAACAAAAAGGCTTGCTCTGCAAAACGACTGATTTTAAATTTGAAACCTTGCCGGTCCATCTGACGATGAATTTTAAAGTCGTTGATGAGCATGGTCGCCAGTTAGATATGGGGCGTAATCTGGCTAATCTGCGGGCAGAATTTGGTGGTCAGGCACGCGAAAGTTTTCAAAAAATTGCCAGTGCGGAAAAATTGGCACTGCTCGATGGTAGTCAACACGAAGTCGCGACAAAAACGGTACAGAAAAATCCTGTGCAGGCACCACATGCCAACCAAGCAGTTCGCAATCAGGTTTCTACGCCAGTATTGAAGCAGGAGAATCTGACCGCCTGGACTTTCGATAGTTTGCCTGAGTTATTGGAAGTGCAGCAAGGCAAACAAACCTTGATTGGCTATCCCGCGTTGGTGGATAAGCAAAGCCACTGTCACATTGAAGTGTTCGATGATCCGGATGAAGCGGCACGCATACATCGTATAGGCTTGCGCCGCTTGTTTGCATTGCAGTTGAAAGAGCAAGTTAAGTTTTTGGAAAAAAACATTCCCGGCTTGCAGCAAATGGGTATGCAATTTATGGCCTTGGGCTCGCAAGAAGAACTGCGCGAACAGATTATACAAACCGCAATTGAACGCGCTTGTTTGCAACAACCTTTGCCGACCAATTCAGGCGAGTTCAATATTCGTCGCGAAGAGGGTAAAGCGCGTCTGAATTTATTGGCGAACGAAATTGCACGTCTGGCGGGGCAAATTTTGGCAGAGTTCCATAGTTTGCCTAAGAAGTTGCAAGGTATTAAAGCGCACGCCCAGGCGGCTGCTGATATGCAAAATCAATTGCAAATGTTAATCACCAAACGCTTTATTGCTGATACCGATTTTACTCAATTGGCGCATTTTCCGCGTTATCTGAAAGCGATCACCATTCGCCTTGATAAGCTGCGCGCTGATCCTGCGCGTGATGCGAAGTTGATGGCTGAATGGAATAGCGTCGCGCAAGCCTGGCAGCGTACGCCGCGCAAATCCGGGCATGGATCTGACATCGATCCTAAGATGTTGGAATTCCGTTGGATGCTAGAAGAGTTGCGCGTATCTTTGTTTGCGCAAGAACTGAGAACGCCGATGCCAGTATCGGTTAAACGTTTGCAAAAAGTATGGGAAAGTATGCAGCGCTAGGGACACTTGAGTGATGCACGAATAATAAAGGCTTGCAGAAGAACGTTTTCTGTAAGCCTTTATTATTCACTGTACTTTTATTTGCAAATTATTTTATTGAATGAAGCAAAAAAAATGGTGGCTACCCATAGGTGCCACCATTTTTATTTTTGCTCGGATTTGATCTGATAGAGGATCAGGCTACTTTTTTCACTGTGGTTGGAACAGATGTTAAATGCGCTTCGGTATCAAGACCATTTTCCCACTTCGCGATGACGGCTGCGGCGATGGAGTTACCAACTGCATTCGTTGCAGAGCGTCCCATGTCCAGGAATTGATCGACACCCATGATCAGCAACAAACCAGCTTCAGGGATGTTGAATTGATTTAATGTCGCAGCAATCACCACCAGCGAAGCGCGTGGTACACCAGCCATACCTTTGGAGGTGACCATTAACAACAGCAGCATAGTGATCTGTGTGCTCATCGGTAAGTCAATACCATATGCCTGAGCGATGAACAGTACTGCAAATGTGCAATACATCATCGAACCATCAAGGTTAAACGAATAACCCATAGGCAATACAAAGCTGGAAATTTTGCGTTTAACACCAAACTTATCGAGTGCATCCAGAATCTTAGGATAGGCCGCTTCAGAACTTGCAGTCGAGAACGCAACCAGGAAAGGTTCGCGAATTAATTGCATTAAACGGAAGATAGGTTTGCCGATGAAAGCAAAGCCAGCCAAAATCAGCAAGCCCCACAAAATCGCCAGGCCGAAGTAGAAGCCCGCCATGAATTTTGCGAAAGTAACTAATACACCCAGACCCTGAGTTGTGATCACGGAAGCCATCGCAGCAAAGACGGCGATCGGCGCCAGATTCATGATGGCACCAGTCATTTTCAACATGACGTGAGCCAGTTCATCGATCATGCCAGAGAGCTTCTTACCGGACTCGCCAAGATTTGCTAAGGCAGAACCAAAGAAGATGGAAAAGATCACAATTTGTAAGATTTCATTGTTTGCCATCGCCTCAATCGGAGATTTCGGGAACAGGTGGCTAATAAAATCTTTCAATGAAAACGCACTAGTTTTCAAATTGGTGCTTGCATTGACATCCGGCAGCGGCAAACCCAGATGGGTGCCTAATTGCAATGCGTTTGACAGTAACATACCGATAGTCAATGAGACCAGGGAAGCAATAACAAACCAGCCCATCGCTTTAATACCAACGCGACCAATTGTTTTCGTATCGCCAAGGTGAGCAATGCCAACGGTCAAGGTTGAGAATACCAACAAGGATATGATCATTTTGATGAGTCTTAAGAACACATCAGTAGCGATCGAAAAATATCCTGCCAGGTCTGTCATGAACTTGGTTGTTGCCCAGGTTTCATGGCATACATAGCCAACCGCGATACCCGCTACCATCGCTGCAAATATCATCGGGGTGGATGATGCTTTTTTCATAGTTCCTCCAATTTCATGCAGACGGTGTTTCGTCCGCACCCTTCATTCAGTTTTTAAAAGCAAAAATTTTCAATTGATCTGGCCATTAATCTGCTGCGCATCGATATAGGTAACACCAGATTGTCGTAAAACGATGCGAAGAATTGAAAATTCTCAAAGGGATTCGGGCATGGCCGATATATCGAACATGCCAAATTAAGTACACCGAGACTTTTGATCTATTTGTGTTTGCCAGTAAGGGCTATTTCAGTGTGTCTTCACTCGTCTTTAGTGCGTGTGTTTGGTATAGGCACAATGGGCTCGCATCATGGCACTAACAAAAAAAACGAAATATTAGGGAAAACCACAATTGCGCGGCACATTTTTGAATAAAATGCGGAAAAAAGATGTGTAGGGTGAAATAAGTATTTAAATTGCTATTTATTTTGGTAATAAATGTGGTTTGCTGAAGGGTAGATTGTTCTTGTGGTGCAATTTTAAGATCCGTAAGAACCATAAGAACCTGAAGACATGACTTATTCTTTGGCTCAAATCTACTGGCTTTTGCTTAATATTTTGCTTAATAAATTCGTTGTCATGCAAAAAATTTAAACATCCACGCCATGACATTTTTTGTATTTCTTGCCGCTGCCGCAGGGGCAAGGATCGTTTCTGCCAATTTTGGGTTCTTTACGTATTGTATGTTGCGTATAGACGTTGCGGAAATTTGCCTGGGTCTCTTTATGAAATCCCGACCACCAGCCCATTTCTTTTTCTACGTCGTGCACATAGCCTTTGCCATGTTCTAATTCTAAAGCGCGGCTAGCTTCGTAATTGAGGGAGATGTGTTCATTAAACCAGTCCTGATCGCTCATTTGTGGGTCGAGCAATTGATCGGCAAACCAACGGTTTACTTGTTCCGCCATTTCAGCCGCGCAAAGAACCGTTGCAACGTCAACGATGGTTTCTAACAAGACAGCGTCCCCGTGATCAACATGTTTGCGTTGTTGCGCAATCAATTCGCCACGGATGCTCAGGTAATTCAGTAATTCAGTTCTGTCATTTTCACCAGCAATGACACGGACCTGCCATGCGATCAGTGCTGCCGTGCGTGACCAGATGCTGGTTTGTTCATCTTCAAAGCGCTGTTTAAGTAACTCGACATTACCGTCACATACTGAAGCCAGGCAGCGGCCGTAGGTTTCAGTAACTACGTCGCCCATCATGCTGTCAATAACGTCGTCCGCAAAGCCACCAATCGCAAGCATGGGCAAATAGGCATCCGTCGCGCGCCATGAAGCAAGTAAGTGCATTGCATACATGTGCAGCATGTAGTCGCCATCTTCCGTGATCTCTGGATTTTTAGCGGTATTTTGCAGTACCTCAATTAAATATGGCGTGACGTCGTCTTTATGCTCTTCTGCAAATGCAATCGCCGCACGTGGAAACGGGGTCGAAAAGTATTCAAGTTGTTCGCGCAGAGTGAGCCAGGCTTGTGACATGTTTGTGCGTTTGTAAGTAGAAAGAAAGGAGGGGGTAGGTGAGAAATAGTATAACAGCCTGTATTCATTTTAAGCAGAAAATAGCGTAACTAAAAATACATAAAAAAACATACCCAAGTGTTGACTTATGTTTGGATTTGGGAGCATTTATTTTTAGCTGATGGCGCGCTCGTTCAATAGCCGCGTATTTCTGATGATTGAATCAATACGCCGCGGTGCTGGGTAATTTTGATTGAAAAATTGATATAGATAAACTAGAGGTTCTCTATTAAAAAATCTTTCATTGTATAAATTGCCGTAACTCAAATGGTAGTTAGATACGCCAACTTGGTGGTTTGCGTATCTTGGTAGCAAATCAAATTTAGTATGTGTGGGTGCTGGGCTCTTGGAGCAGTGATCGCTGTTGCAAATGATAGAAATTACAAAGGGTCTGCAATTCCTATTGGTGCAGGACTGATATTGACGATCATCGAAAACAATTGTTCGTAACGATAGCGTTCACCCGCATCATCGAGTTGTTGGCGATTTTTAATGAAGGCCTGATCAATTTCTTGCCAGTCGTTGATGTTGAGGACTTGTTTCGCAATCGGGATAATCACTTTTTCCTCGGTTGTCATATGCGCATAATAGAATTTGACATATTGTTCAACAAGATGATGAAAATGTGGGAAGGCTTCTGCACCAGTAAATTCATAACGAAGTAAAGCATCTTGCAATTGATGTGCAAGCAATTCTCCTTTGCTATGTTGATCTATTAAGGCATCCAGTTCTGCATCGAGCTGATGGGTGCGCTCTTTAATTTTTCCGAATAAAAATTTATCTTCTTTGGGATGATGGACTTTTTCCGGATATTCGCTGATGTAATACAGCATGGCACGGAAAACTTTCAGATCTGGCGCAGCTCCGCCTTTTTCAATGCCTCGCACAAAGTACAGCATGCCCTGAATGACAGCGGATAAATGTTCGTGTTCGTGTTGAATAATGTCGACAGAGACGGGGTGAAAGTTACGTGCGGCCATGAATAGTCTCCAAAATAGTCTTCAAATTGTTTCTTTAAATGTACTCCTCTAATACCAAAGTGTTTTTGATGCGTATCAAAGAATGTTTTTGGCACTAATGGCTAGTTGTTGCTGTCTCGACGAATATTGGTATCAAATGAAAAATCCCCGCTGCACGTACAATGCACAGCGGGGATTTTTATATAAATCGCAAAATTGGACTTGTATGGACTACTTTTTCCAGAGCAGAGACTTTACTTGCGCTTGGCGAGGATTGCCTCGATTTGATCCATAATGGTGTTCATACGTTTAAACACCGCTTGATATGGCGCAGGTGAAGCCAGATCGACACCAGCATTTTTGACCAGATCATAAGGATAAGCTGAAGCGCCTGCTTTTAAAATGTTCAGATACTTGTCACGCGCACCAGGCTCACCTTTGAGAATTTCGTCGGCAAACATTGATCCCGCAGCAATTGAAGTTGCATATTGAAATACGTAGAAACGATTGTAGAAGTGCGGAATGTAAGCCCATTCAACCGCATAGGTGTCATCGATTTTCATGACGCCTTCTTTGTCGCCGTGGTAACGCTTTAGGATGTCACCGTAAATTTTGCTCAGACCTTCGCCGGTCAACGATTCGCCTTTGTCGACGCGAGCATGAACTTCGCGTTCGAAATCAGCAAACATCGCTTGACGGAAGAAGGTGCCACGCAGGTTTTCCAGCGCGGAACCCAGATACAACAAGCGTTCATCGTCGGTCTTGGCGATTTTTAACATGTGATCGAGTAAGAAGACCTCGTTCGTCGTCGACGCAATTTCTGCCGTAAAGGTTGGGTAGTCAGAATTCAGGAAAGACTGGTTTTTGTTTGCCAGATACGAGTGCATGGCATGACCCCACTCGTGACCCAATGTCGAGACTGACTCATAGTCGTCATTGTAATTCAGCAGCAAATACGGATGCACGTCGTAAGCAGTACCAGACATGTAAGCGCCAGAGCGCTTGTGTGGACGAGGGTACACGTCCATCCAACGTTCAGTCGTAGCTTTTGTCATTGCTGCGACATAGTCTTCACCTAAAGGCTTCACTGACGCCAGCATCAGTTTGACGCCGTCTTCGATCGGATAGTGATAATTGCCGGTGACCAAAGCGGGGTAGATGTCGTAATAGCGCAAGTCACTCACGCCCAACATTTTTGCACGCAATTGGAAATAGCGATGCAAGGTCGGCAAATTGGCTTGAGTTTGACTGACTAAGGTGTCATAGACAGCGCGTGGCAGGTCGTTGCCATCTAAAGCGCTGGTCAGTGAGTCTGGGTAGTTGCGTACCTTGGCATAGGCGGAATCTTTTTTCAATTGTTCATAAAACGTCACGCCATAGCTGCGTTCAAATTCTTTCCATTTGCCCCAGAATGCATCAAATACGAGTTTGCGGTCAGCGCGATTGCCCGATGCGCGGTATTTGGTGTAAGCCGATTGATCGATCACTACTTCTTCGCCATTGGATAATTTAACTTTAGGCCAAGGCATATCAGCATTGGATAAGGTTGCATAGACTGCGCTTGCAGCATTGGTTGCCATACCGAATGTAGCAACCAGTTCCTCACCTTTTTTGTCTAAGGTATGTTTCGAGCCGCGCAAAATATCATGCAGGTAAAATGCATACCCTCCCAGCGATTTGTCGCGTGCCAGGAAAGCGTCTATTTTCTTTTGGCCTAACGTGAGTAATTCCGGACGTAGGAAAGAACTGGCGGATTCAACTTTGCTGCCGAGAATTTCTGCACTTTGAGCTATATCCTGGCCTGCATTATTACCGGTATCCTGGTCACGGTATTGGGCTGCATAGTTAGCCAGGCGTGCGTATCGTTTGAGGATGTCGTTGGTGAGATCCAGACATTCTTTGAATTGTTTCGCATTGCTACCAAGGTGACCGCTGCATTTTTCAAGTTGAGTTAATTGGGTTTCCAGATGTTTGGCATCCTTGTCCCATGCTGCACGATCCATATACAAATCCTTGAGATTCCATTGATTTGCTTCAATGTCATTTGGATGATTTGCAAAGCTGTAGCCAGGAATGGAAAAAGCCAATGCCAGTAAACCGGCGATCAATGTACGTTTCATGGGGTCTCCGAGGGCAATTGGGGGGCGCTGTTCTTCACACTACATGGATAGGCTTTTGTTGCTTTAACGTTTGCCGGATCATGTTTTCTATCGAAAATAGAGCGCTACGAAAGCCCTTAATTAATTGTTGAAAGACCAAAAATATACAGCGAAACCCACACGAATGAAGTACTTTTATAGTGTTTAAATTTAAAATTAATTCAATTCAAAAGAATCTTTGGTTTTGAAGTGCTTTGCTAGCTTTTCTACGATTTTGTTGGGTTGTATTGCGAATTTCTTTGGTTCGATTGCGGTAATTTTATTCACAAGTGTTGTTCATCAACGTCTTGGCGTCATGGCAAGCGTTTCGCGTACAATCGATTTATCTTGTTTTCTGGAGACAATATGCAGCGCCCACGTTTTTTACCCGACAACATGACTTTACTTTTGCTCGGTGTTGTTTTGATCGCCAGTTTTTTTCCGGCGCGCGGTACTGTGGCGGAGGTCTTTGAGCAATTGTCGGTCTGGATGATTGCACTGCTCTTTTTTATGCATGGCGCGAAGCTTTCGCGTGAAGCGGTGATTTCGGGTTTGACCCACTGGCGCTTGCATTTGGTGGTCTTGCTGGTGACCTTTGTTGCCTTTCCGGTTCTGGGCTTGCTTCTCAAGCCTGCATTGCTGCCAATAATGACGCCGGATTTGTATGTCGGCATTTTATTTCTATGCATGTTGCCTTCAACGGTGCAATCCTCAATCGCCTTTACATCGGTTGCTCGCGGGAATATCTCTGCTGCAGTTTGCAGTGCGTCAGCCAGTAATTTGCTCGGTATTTTTATTACGCCCTTGTTGGTTAGTTTGTTGCTTAAGACTCAGGGAGAAGGGCATTCATCCATGGATGCCATATTCAATATTGTGTTGCAGTTGCTACTGCCTTTTGTTCTGGGGCAGTTGGCGCGGCCATTTTTGCAGGCCTGGATTACCCGTCATGCACAAGTCTTAAAAATGGTCGATCAGAGTTCCATATTATTGGTGGTATTTGTTGCTTTTAGCGCAGCGGTGGTGCAGGGATTGTGGGCGCAAGTACCAAAAATGATGTTGCTAAGTATCTTGGGTGTGAGCGCGGTGATGTTGGCGCTGATTATGGGTTTGACGATGTTTGTCAGCCGCCGCCTGGGTTTTAGCAAAGAAGACGAGATCACCATCGTGTTTTGCGGCTCAAAAAAGAGCCTCGCCAGTGGCGTACCGATGGCCAAAGTCTTGTTTTCCAGTGGATCTGTTGGTATGGTATTGTTACCTTTAATGTTATTCCATCAATTGCAACTGATGGTTTGTGCGGTTCTTGCTCAACGTTACGCCAAACGATAGGGAGTGTGTGATGCCAAAATTTGCAGCCAATCTGAGCATGATGTATCAGGAGGTTGATTTTCTGAGTCGTTTCGAGGCGGCAGCAAAAGACGGCTTTAAAGGCGTAGAGTTTTTATTTCCTTACGAACATACCGCAGCGGAGATTCGCAATCAGTTGGATGTGCATGGTTTGCAGCAAGTGATGTTTAATGCGCCGCCTGGCGACTGGGCTGCGGGCGAACGAGGGATAGCTTCTTTGCCCGGGCGCGAGGATGACTTTAAGCGCGCATTTGATCTGGCTCTGCAATACGCCAAGGTGTTGGGTAACCGACACATTCATGTGATGGCCGGATTGATCGACCCCGAACAAGATAGGGAGAGGCATCGCGCCGTCTACTTGCGTAATCTTGCCTATGCCGCCTTGGTGGCATCTCGGGAAGGTCTCACTATTTTGATCGAACCCATCAATAACCGCGATATGCCCGGCTATTTTCTTAATTACCAGCATCAGGCACAGGAAATTTGTGAGGAGCTTGATATCGGACATTTGCAGGTGCAATTTGATATTTACCATTGCCAGATCATGGAAGGTGATATCGCCGCTAAGCTAAAGCGCGACATGTCACGCGCGCATGCAGGTATTGGTCACATACAAATTGCAGGTGTGCCGGACAGACATGAGCCAAGCGATGGCGAGGTGAATTACCCGTATCTATTTAAACTACTTGATCAATTGGGCTATGAGGGTTGGCTTGGTTGTGAATACCGGCCAAGGGCGGGAACGTCTGAGGGCCTGGGGTGGTTGAGACCGTATTTGTAGGAAATAGCTTTCGTCCGTATGGTGGCGGTGAGCGGTTTCATCGTCGTGTAGGGATAATTCCCGCTCTACAGAAAATACGCCCGCCGATCCCTCTCCCGCTTGCGGGGGAGGGGATTGGTGGTACTTTTATTCCGGGCTGACCTGCAAAATCAACTTGCCGAAATTTTTACCATCAAACAGCATCATCAAGGTATCAGGGAAAGTCTCTATCCCTTGAACAATATCTTCGCGTGTCTGGAACTTGCCTTCAGCCATCCATTTGCTCATTTCGGCAACTGCTTCAGCATAACGTGCTGCATAATCAAACACGACTATGCCTTCCATACGAGCACGATTGACCAACAGGGATAAGTAATTAGCAGGGCCTTTGATTGGGGTTGTATTGTTGTATTGAGAAATTGCACCGCAGATGATGATGCGGGCTTTCATGTTGATGCGCGTGAGTACGGTATCGAGAATCTCGCCGCCAACATTATCAAAATAGACGTCAACGCCGTTCGGGCAGTGTTCTTTCAAGCCATCGCGGACTGAGCCAGATTTGTAATCTATGCAGGCGTCAAAACCAAGTTCATTAACGACAAAATCACATTTGTCTTTACCGCCTGCGATGCCTACGACGCGGCAGCCTTTTTGTTTTGCGACCTGACCTACGGTTTGTCCGACAGCACCAGCAGCACCGGATACCACGACGGTTTCACCCGCTTTGGGTTGGCCAACATCGAGCAGGCCAAAGTACGCTGTCATGCCTGGCATACCCAAGGCATTTAAGAATTTTGGTAATGGCGCAAGGCGTGGATCAATTTTATAGAAAGCCGCTGTTTTATCGTTGGCGGCACCCACCCAATATTTCTGTACGCCCGTACCGCCAGAGACATAATCACCGACTGCAAATTTAGGCGATTTAGAAGCGATGACTTTACCAATGCCGCCAGCTCGCATAACTTCATCAATCGCAACTGGGCGTATATATGACTTACCTTCGTTCATCCAGCCACGCATTGCCGGATCGAGCGACAGGTAAATGGTTTGTACCAAAATTTCTCCATCGGCGATCTCGCGTACTGCTTCAGAGGTAAACGACCAATCACTGTGTTTTGGTGTTCCGACAGGGCGGGCGGCGAGGCGATATTGCTGATTCATTATTGTTGTCATGCTGTCTCCTTGTTGTATATGAAGGTTTGAGTCGTGGATGAAATGCCAATTTTTCTATCTTTTGCTACTGAACGATGATTATACATTAATTAGAACGTTCGTGCTTTTTATTGGGAACTTATCTCGAAACACGTTGTATGCTGAATTGTGCTCCGGAACGTGCGACAATAGTCAGTTAAATTTTTCGCTTTCATCCCGAAAATACCAAATTAAATTTGTTTTTCATTCCAAATAAAGGTTTTTTGGATAGATATTAATTTTATGATACGACAACCAGAATATATCCTCACTTTATCCTGTCCTGATCAGCGTGGCATTGTTCACAGCGTATCGGGCTTTTTGGCGCAGCATGGCTGCAACATTATTGATTCCGCACAATTTGGTGATGCGCAATCGGCGACGTTTTTTATGCGCGTGCATTTTGCCGTCGAAGACTCAGCGATCAGCGACGCCGCTTTGCGTGAAGAGTTTGCAGCTCTCGGGGCTGGCATCCAGATGAGCTGGCAGTTGCATGACGCACATCACAAGCCGCGCGTGATGTTGATGGTGTCCAAAATTGGCCATTGCCTCAACGATTTGTTGTTCCGCTACAAGAGTGGTTTGTTGCCGGTAGAGATCAAAGCCATTGTTTCTAATCACACTGATTTTTACCAATTGGCGGCCAGCTACAATATCCCGTTTCATCATTTTCCTTTAGCAGCCGGTGCAGCACCTGAGGCCAAACAGGCGCAAGAGCAAAAGATTTTGGATATTGTCGAGGCCAATGATATCGAGTTAGTAGTACTGGCGCGTTATATGCAAATTTTGTCACCAGCGATGTGCGATGCGTTACGTGGAAAAGCGATCAATATTCATCATTCGTTTTTGCCGAGCTTTAAAGGTGCTAAGCCGTACTATCAGGCGCATGAACGTGGCGTCAAATTGATTGGTGCGACGGCGCATTTCGTCACTGGTGATCTGGATGAAGGGCCAATTATTGAGCAAGATGTTGAACGCGTCGATCATGCGATGGAGCCAGAGACGCTGACAGCAATTGGTAGGGATGTGGAATGTGTGGTTTTGGCGCGTGCAGTGAAATGCTTTGTCGAACACCGTATTTTGTTAAATGGTCATAAAACGGTGGTATTCAAATAATGGCACTCAAATCAATTATCTATAAAGCAGATTTAAATATTTCGGATATGGATCGCGGTTACTATGCAGATCACAGTCTGACCATAGCACGTCATCCATCGGAAACCGACGAGCGCATGATGATCCGAGTGCTGGCGTTCGCGATTCATGCGGCTGAGCGCCTGGAATTTGGCAAAGGTATTTCGGATACCGAAGAGCCAGATTTGTGGGAAAAAGATTATACCGATGCGATTCAATTATGGGTGGAAGTTGGTCAGCCTGATGATCGACGCTTGCTCAAAGCGTGCGGCCGCTCAGATAAGGTCGTTGTATATAGTTTTGCCAGTGCCAGCGATATCTGGTGGAAGCAAATGAATAGCCGCCTTGATAGAGCCAAAAATCTGAAAGTGATGAATGTGCCAGCAGAGCAAAGTCAGGCTTTAGAAAAGCTTGCACAACGTTCGATGCAACTGCAATGCACGATACAAGATGGTCAGATCTGGATGTCGGCGGGTGAGGCGTCAGTGCAAATTGACGTTGAGACCTGGAAGGATTCTAGCTAATCGACGGTTTGGTATGGCGGGTAGGGCACGCCGTCATCACCAAGTGCATGGGACTGGTGAATTGCACCCGCCAAACAATTGATTATCCGTATACATGGCAATGTCGCTTTTGACTGTCACCGCTTTAGACTAAGCAATTTGTGCTTCACGGAAAACGGATCAGAAAGTATCTTTGTCTGAGCGCAGCGAGTTTAGATACTTTCCCGTTTTACGTGACGCTCAAATTGTGCCGACACGCAGTGACGGCACCCGCAGGGCAAAGTCTCAGCGTCGCCTTTCTTTTGCTTACTTTGCTTTGGCGAAGCAAAGAAAAGTAAGTGGCTGCCGGGCCACACCCGGCTTGGCTCTACGAAGAGCGATCTATTTACATATTAAAAATGACGCAAAAATGACGCAAAAATGACGCAAAAATGACGCTATAAGGACGACATTAGGAAAACCTACTAGGATTGAGTTGGATAACAGTATCTACAAATTGTTATCCTTGAATGTTACGCCTTCAACACCGAGCGCAACCAGTTCCCAATGTCGTCAATTTCTTCCTGACAAACGGAGTGCTGCATCATGTATTCATGCCATGCGACCGGGTAGCCCATTTCTTTGAGTAAGTCGCGCGATTGTTCTGCACGTTGAATGTGGATCACCGGATCAGCGCGGCCATGTGCTAGGAAGATAGGTGTGTGTTGGTTAGCAACGCTGCGCTCTGTCGCCACGACGTCACGCAATGGCACATAACCAGACAAGCACAACAAGCCAGCCAGTTTTTCCGGATAGCGCAAGCCTGTTTGCAAGGTCATTGCACAGCCTTGAGAGAAGCCAGCCAGAATGATGCGGTTGGCAGGGATGCCACGTGCAATTTCGCGTGCGATCAATTTCTCGATTTCTGCTTGTGAGCTGCGCAAGCCTTTTTCATCTTCGCGTTTGGCAATGTCGGTGCCCAGAATGTCATACCACGCGCGCATGACGTAACCGCCATTAATCGTCACGGGCATCGTCGGCGCATTAGGGAACACAAAGCGGATAGCGGGGCAAGCGTGCAAATCTAATTCTTTGACAATCGGGACAAAGTCATTCGCATCCGCACCCAGACCATGCATCCAGATAATAGCAACCGTCGGTTGTGGGGCGCTTTCTAATTCTATCGTTTCAAGTAAGTTGCTCATGTCTGGCTTGGCTTTCTTCTTGGTTGGAGGTTTATTTGTGTCGCTTTTAGTGCTGTTGCTGTCATTGACTGATTGTTTAGCGTAGGCAATGGCAGCCAATCCCGCACTGATGGCGCTGGCCGTACAAGCGCCCAGCCACCAGCGTCGTCGGAAATTGGGTGGCGTAGGCTTAGTCATCTCAGTCATATTGATTGCGAATCGCCAACCCTGGCATCAGACTTTATTGCGGATGGCGGATTTTGGTCGAAACGCTTTGCAGACGGCATCGTTGGTTTCGATGTAGGGTCCACCGATCAGATCGATGCAATAGGGGACAGCGGCGAAAATACCGTTGACGATTTGTTTGCCTTGAGCATCCTTAAGGCCTTCCAATGTCTCTTTGATCGACTTTGGTTGGCCTGGCAGGTTCAGGATCAACGCAGCGTGATCGGGCGTTTCGCGAATCACTGCAACCTGGCGGGATAAAATCGCCGTTGGTACAAATTGCAGGCTAATCTGACGCATTTGCTCGCCAAAGCCTGGCATTTCCTTGCTGGCGACAGCTAAGGTCGCTTCTGGCGTGACGTCGCGGCGCGATGGACCAGTGCCACCTGTGGTGATCACCAGATCGCATTTTGCTACATCGACCAGTTCTATCAATGCTTGTTCTATGGCGCTACGTTCATCAGGAATCAAGCGCGTTTCCATTTGCCATGCGCTGCTAAGTGCAAGGCCAAACCATTCTTGTAAGGCTGGTAAGCCCTGATCCTGATAAATGCCCGCAGAGGCGCGGTCAGAAATCGAGACCAGACCTATGCGTAAAGCACGATCCAGGGGATCAATACTCATCGTCCTCGTCCTCTTCGTCTTCCAGGTGTTCGTCGTCAGTCGCATCATCCTTAGTGTTGGATTTTTGCAATTGTTTCAGAATCTGGAAAATTTCGCGGTAGGCTTTTGGCGGTTTGTTTTCAGCTTGTTCTTTGCGGGCGTTACGGATTAGCGTGCGCAAATGCTGCACATCGAGTTCTGGATGTTCTGCCAGTAATTCGGTCAGTGTGTTGTCGTCGGTTAACAATTTGTCGCGGCGACGTTCCAGTGCATGCATAGCGGCAGTTTCTGATTTAGAAGCACCTTTCCAGCTATCGATCGTCTTTTGGATCAATGCGACTTCTTCTTCGTCCAGCGTACGCATTTTTTTGCCTACGTACTGCATCTGGCGACGACGGCCTTCATGACTGGAAATTTGCTGGCATGCGAGAATGGCGTCACGTACATCTTCCGGCATAGGGACGCGTTTGACGCGATCACGTGGCTGTTCGACCAACTCTTGTCCTAATTTTTGCAGCGCCGTCATCTGGCGCTTTAATTCGGACTTGGACGGACGGTCGTACTCTTCTTCAAACTCATTGGACTGGTAGCCACATGAGCCACGATTTGGATTTGGCATAATTCTGCGCCTTTACTATAAACTTTACTAAACGGCTGCTATGATACCCTTTTTAGCTGGGATATACTCAAAAATGCCCTGTAAAACAGACGAATCGTTTATCTAATATTGCTGGCGACGCTGTTTTAATGGTCAATCAGAGCTGTCCTTTTAGCCTTTTCTATATACAGAAACTCCTCTATGAGCAAACCCGTTTTTACCCACACCCAAGACCAATTGCAACAAATTGCACAAGATATGTTGCTATTTGCAAAAGAAAAAGGCGCTTCGGATGCCGCAGTAGAAATTAGCGAAGGTGGCGGTTTATCGATCAGTGTCCGAAAAGGCAAGGTGGAAACGATAGAACAAAATCGAGATAAAGGTATAGGTATTACCGTCTATGTCGGTCAGCGTCGTGGAAATGCCAGCACGTCTGATTTTTCGACGCAGGCTTTGCGTGACACTGTCGATGCTGCGTATAACATCGCGCGTTTTACCGCAGAAGATGATTGTGCGGGCTTGGCTGATGCTGATATGTTTGAAATGGCACCGCGTGACCTGAAACTGTGCTATCCGTGGTTAATTGGTGCCGAGGAAGCAATTGAAATTGCTACGCGTACTGAGGCTGCCGCATTTGCAGTGGATAAGCGTATTACCAATAGCGAAGGCGCTAGTGTGCACGTACAGCAATCGCATTTTGTATCAGCCAACTCACGTGGCTTCATGGGCGGTTATCCGATTTCGCGTCATACCATTTCGGTTGCGCCTATTGCGGGCAAGGGTGCCAAAATGCAGCGTGACGATTGGTATTCTTCGCAACGCAATCCAAAAAAATTGGCTAAGCCAGAAGACATTGGCCGCTATGCCGCGGAACGTGCCTTAGCGCGTCTGAACGCACGTAAGCTCGACACCCGTAAATGTCCGGTGCTATTTGAGGCACCACTGGCGGCGGGTTTATTGGGTTCATTTGTGCAGGCTACGTCGGGTGGTGCTTTGTATCGTAAGTCCACTTTTTTGCCGGATTCCTTGGGGACACAAATTTTTCCTGAGCATGTACAAATTGTCGAAGATCCGCATGTTCTGGGTGCCGTTGGTTCTTCGCCGTTCGATGACGAAGGTGTCCGCACTAGTCGTCGTGACGTGGTCAGCAATGGTGTATTGCAAGGTTATTTTTTGTCTTCGTATTCTGCACGTAAATTGGGCATGAAAACTACTGGCAATGCCGGTGGCTCGCATAACCTGAGTATGACTTCCAGTCTGACCAAACGTAGCGATAATTTTGCCGGTATGCTCAAAAAGATGGGCACAGGTTTGTTGGTGACTGAGTTAATGGGGCAAGGTGTCAATTATGTGACGGGTGATTATTCTCGTGGTGCGTCTGGTTATTGGGTAGAAAACGGTGTGATTCAATACCCGGTAGAAGAAATAACGATTGCGGGCAATATGCGCGATATGTTCAAGCAAATCGTCGCTATTGGTGCCGATACTCTGACCCGTGGCACCAAAGAAACTGGCTCCATCCTGATTGAAAGTATGATGGTGGCAGGTAGTTGAGTTCGCTAGTTCGGTAGATTGGTAAGGGGGCAACCCGCTATTCCGTGAGTAGTTATCCTGCGCGGGTTGCATTCTCCCTAAGTAGTTTCGTTATGCTCAGCCATTTCTTTATCCGCTGTTTCGCCAACTGCAATCGTAGTCTCGATGCACTTTAATGCTGGAAACGCGCCTGTGGCTGACGTGGATTCGGCGTCTCAAACCAACTATCCTTGCGGTCAAAAAGAAAATGCCATATCGGTATTTGAATGCCATGATATTGCTACTCCTCAATATTTTAATGATGGTGCTATTTCTGGTCATTAGTTGCGCGTGATCTGCGAGTAACAATACTTTTCTGATCAGATTCAATCTTTGCCCATAATTTATTGAAACCTCGTGCCATGCTTAAACGTGATTCGGTCGATGGGTAGCTATTATTCGGAACAGAATTCGCTTCAACTCGCTGTAGTTTTTGGAAAAAGCTGACCATACTAGCGCTATCCCAGCCGGCCATATGCGCGAGTATCATCCCTAATTGATCTGCTTCACTTTCTTGAATGTTGGACAGTGTGGCCAACTTTAATTGCATAGAGATATCCGTCTCCAAACGTCCCATCATTACGTCTAGCGTATCTCCGGGTTGTGCATTGATATGGAGTGCTTCTGATAGTTCTTCTCTATGATGTTCTGCAATGGCGTGTGCCATTTCATGCCCAAGTAAGGTGGCTAACTCACTATTACTCAGTTTTAAACGTCGTACAAATTCGCTGCCGATCAGAATTTTTCCACCTGCCATGCAGTAAGCGTCGACTTGTTGTTCGCTGGTGATGTGGATTTCCCATCGCCATGTACTGCTTTCAGGTTTTAACTTTGATGCTGCCGAAATTAAGCCGCGGGCGATGGTTTTTATTCTGCTTAATAAAGCCGGATCTTGATCGAGTTGTTTGTGACTACGAAGTGCGTCGATATGTTCATGATAGCGATCTGCCGTTTCTGCATTGACTGCTGCGGTTGAATATGCCAACTCTTGCCAGCGCCCAGTCTCTGGCACTTGTGCATAGCCAGGTATCAGGCTTACACAAAAACCAAACAGACCTACGGTAAGTAAATGTCGTATGAACATTTTATCCTCCGCACAGAATATGTTTGAGGTGAGGACATCGACTACAACCTGTTAATTTAATATAGGGCGCTAAAGTCGTGCCAGCAAGCAATCTGCAGAGATGTATCTATTTTTTACGTTTGTCTTTGCATCGTGTTTTGATGTGGGCAAGATGGGTAAAGACTTTTTGGCAAGGTTTTGGGTTGAAATCTGCAGCTTCATGATGATTGAAACTGAGTTTGCTGGGATGATTGCAGCAATGGATAATTGACACCGGGGCATTAGTATTGACGCCAATAAGCTGTATATTCGTAAGGCCTCGCCTGTCAATAGTCGTGGGGCTTTCAATGCGCAAGGCCTTTTTTGCGTCCGGTCTTCTTGAGTAGTTCGTTATAATAGTTTTATCTTATAGGATCACAGCTTGATGTAAAACGTTAGCATTTTAGGAGTGACGATGTCTTTCTCTAATCAGTGGATGATCTGGGCGCTGTTATCGGCGGTATTTGCGGCGATGACGGCCATCTTTGCCAAGGTGGGCATTCGTGGGGTTGATTCTGATCTCGCCACCTTGATCCGTACCGCCATCATTATGCTGGTATTAATCGCTTTTGTATGGGGTACTGGCAAATGGCGCAATCCATTTGAATTGTCTGCCAAAACTTGGATATTTTTGAGCTTGTCAGCGTTGGCGACGGGTGCTTCGTGGGTTTGTTATTTCAGGGCATTGCAAGTGGGGCCAGCTTCTCAGGTTGCACCGATCGATAAGTTGAGTCTCGTGCTTGTGGCGATATTTGCTGTTGTCTTTTTGGATGAGCGGCCGAGTTTGCGTGAGTGGAGTGGTATTGCAATGGTGGCGGGTGGCGTATTGTTGCTCGCTTTTAAGCGTTAGTCCGTTTATCCGCCGTATTGCGATGTCGTGCTTGGCAGTTTCTGGGATAATGTGGACTTTAACATAGTCATCATGTATTTCTCAGCGTGATAGTGTTGCAGGAAGAAATTATGAATTGGCTTTATCTTGGTTTGGCAATTATTTGCGAAGTCGTCGCGACCTCTGCACTTAAAGCATCGGCAGGTTTTACGCGTCCTTTGCCCACAGTGATACTGGCGTTTGGTTATGGCGCGGCGTTTTACTTTTTATCTTTAACTTTACGCAGCATACCGGTTGGCATCGCCTACGCGGTCTGGTCGGGAGTTGGCGTCGTGTTGATTTCCCTGGTCGCGTGGATATTGTATGGTCAGGAATTGGATGTGCCTGCCATGCTAGGAATAGGCTTGATCGTTGCTGGCGTAATTGTGCTGAATATGTTTTCTAAGACGGTGAGCCATTAATTCATTGTCTCCATTGTCTCAAGACTCAGTGAGTCAAAACTGATACGTGTGATAACCTGTACTAATTTTTGAACCCCCAATGTCTATTCTTGATAAACTCAAATTATTCCCTCTTTCTCGTGCGATGGCACTGACCTTGTTTTCATGGTCTGCTTATTCTAGTTTGTTGCGAGGTTTCTCTTCGCATTTGATGAGTGAAGTTCTGATTGGGTTTGCATTTGTCTTCTGGTGTCTGGAGTCTTTTTTAAAGCCGTTGGTATTTGGTAATCCAACGCCTGAATTTTTAGAGCGCAAGGCACAAGCAACTGTAGGTTCACCTGCTTTGCATCATTTTTTAACTGTCAGTGGTTTGGTCTGTCTGGCTGGTGGTTATATCGCACGTTATTTTATTGAGCGTTAATCTTCGTTGCTGCTTGATTGTTCACCGGCCTGCCTGAAAATAGCATTTCCACTTTGATAGATCGTTTCCCTTAGATTGTTTTATGCCTTTGCTTTCTGACCTACATCCGTATCACTTTCCGCTGTTATATGCCGCCGCTCTGTACCAGGCGCCTTTAAGCCAGACTAAACTGCTGGAATTGATGCAGTTGAGCGGTCAGACTGACATGAAGGGCAATCCGTATCAAGCCAAGGTGCTCAAGGACGTTGGGCAAGAATTAACTCATCGTATGGTGCTAAGGCAGGAAATTGGCCTTGGCTTCGTCTTGCGCGAAGACTTGCGCATGGCTGTGCTACTGCATTTGCAGCAAAGTGGAGCATTAAAAAATTGGATCAATAATGTCCGCGATCTGTTGAAACGACATGGTGAGTACCACCACTGGAAATCCTACGACGCCAATTTTTATCGACGCGAAATGATGTTCTCAGTGCTACACGGAAGAACCGATGAAGCACTGCTGTGGCGAGAAAAATTTTTTAGTGTTGCGACTGATCATATGCCTGCGCCGGGTTTTGAATTTTTTGTTGATCAGGATGGGCTGGATTTATTTACGACCCTAAGACCGATTGATCAAGGTATGTTGCTCACTGATGTGATCGCCAAAGCGAATTGGAATTTAAACGATTGCCGATTAACGTATGACTTTGCTTGTGAGCAGGCGGAGCAGCAAGCGAATAGCTGGCCGCAATTGATGGGGTTACTCGCTTGGCAAGCTTTACTGCGTGGTGATTTTGAGCGCTTAGAACAATTTAAATTGCGCTTATCACCGCAAACACAGGCGGAGTTTTTAATCGCCTCTGCGGTACTGCAGCACAACATGAATGCAGCCGTTGGTGTGATCCAGACTTACATTGAAATTCAAAAAGCAGTCACTGGTAAGCGTAAAGTCTTCATTCCCGAATTGCTGGGATTATTCAGTAGCGTTGCACTGCTTGCGAAAAATGATGCCGCCAGCCTTAAACTTGCCAAGGCACAGGTAGATGACGGTGTAAAACAAAAACATGCGTATAGCTATTACGTATTGCAGCCTTTGGTCAACCATCTGGCACAAGGTGTAGTGCTGCCTGTATCGCATTTCAGTACCCGCATACCACACGACGTGGATGCCTTATTTGAGGCGTTGGCAGCCCATTGGCAAGACGCACCGCCACACCCTAAATTACACCCCAAATTAGTCGATATGCGCGCTACTATGCAGCGCTTGGGTTATTTATGGGTGGCCGCAGAATTAGATGTGCTACTAGCGCGCCAATTTAATGAACCGCAAATCATGCCTGATTGGCATGCACAAAAAAACATTCGCCCGCTGATTGAAGTCTTGCATCGCGAAGAAGCATGGCAACGTGCATTGAATGCCCTAACTCAACTCAAACCCATGTCCGAAGTAAAGCTTGCCAAAGCTGGTGACGACACGCGTCTTGCGTGGTTGCTGGAATACCATTTTCAACAATTGAAAGCCGAGCCGCGTGAACAAAAGCGTAGTGCCAAAGGTGTATGGAGTAAAGGACGTCCAGTCGCTTTGCGACGTTTAGTGCAAGAGCAAGAAAGTATGTCATTTTTGACAGAGCAAGATATCAATATTGCTGGCTGCATACGGCGATTTTCGGATAGTTACTACGGCGGTAGCGAGTTTGAACTCAATATCGATAGAGCATTGCCTTTGATTGTCGGGCATCCTGCGGTGTATTGGGATGATGCGCCGGATGTGCGCATTGATGTGATTAAAGCCGACATTGCTTTGCAGCTTAAAGAAAGCGGCGATCAGATTACGCTGCAATTGGATCCATTTGTCAGTCCGGATGCCAGTATCGTCTGGAAAAAAGAAACCCCGACCCGTTTAGCTGTGTATGCCTCTAGCCCTGAAATTAAGCAAATCACAGGCATTCTGGGACGAGGATTAACAGTACCAAGTAGCGCCAAAGCACAATTGGTTGATGTGATTGCGGCAATTGCACCGCATCTAGCGATTCATTCTGATTTGCCAGAGCTGGCTGCGCATATGAAAAGCGTGGATGCGGATCAGACAATTTATGCGCATTTGCTCCCGTTACAAGAAGGTCTGCGCTTGCAATTATTGGTCAGGCCACTGGCAGATGGTGGCTGGTTCACTCCTGGTAAGGGTGCTGCGAATGTGCTTGGCGAGCAAGGCGGCGTGCCGGTGCAAGCAAGTCGGAATTTAAAACTTGAAGCAAAAAATTTGCAGCAAATAGTCAGCGCGTGCTCATCGTTAGTCAACGCCGAAGACAATGGACAAGAATGGCAATTACAACATCCCGAGCAATGTCTGGAATTGTTGGGTGAACTCAAGGCGATACCAGAAGCCACCTTGCAATTGATCTGGCCTGAGGGTGAACGTTTCCGAATTAAGGGCAGCCGCTCTTTGCAAAACCTGCGCTTAACGATTAAGAAGCAAGGCGAATGGTTTGTCGCTGGTGGTGAAATTTCGCTCGATGATGGTCGTGTACTGGCTCTGCGCGAACTTTTGCAAATGGCTGAATCAACCCGCGGACGCTTCTTAAAATTAGGCGACAATGACTATCTGGCGTTGACCGAAAGTTTCCGCCAACGACTCGATGAGCTGCGCGCGCTTGGAGAGTTGACGGGTAAAGATGGCGTGCGAGTTAATGCGCTTGCTGCACCCGCTTTGGCTGCCCTGGCTGAAGAAGTGGGCGAATTAAAAACCGATGCCGCCTGGCGTGAACAAGTCAGCAAGCTTGATGCGCTGGTCGATTTTTTACCGAAGGTACCATCAACGCTACAAGCTGAATTGCGTGATTATCAGTTAGCTGGTTATCAATGGTTGGCGCGCCTTGCGCATTGGGGTGTTGGTGCTTGTCTGGCGGATGACATGGGCTTGGGTAAAACCGTGCAAGCTTTGGCTTTGTTGCTTGATCGCGCGCCTAATGGCCCAGCTTTAGTTGTGGCACCCATCTCCGTGGCCATGAATTGGCAAGCGGAAGTTGTGCGTTTTGCACCGACCTTAAAAGTGCGGGCTTACAACAGCAACCGCTCTTTAGCAGATCTGGGACCATTTGATATTGTCATCGCTAGTTATGGTATGTTGCAATCGGATGCCGAAAGCTTTGCTGCGCAACACTGGCATAGTGTGGTACTCGATGAAGCACAAGTCATCAAAAACTCGGCAACCAAACGTAGCCAGGCAGCAATGGCATTAAATGCCGATTTCAAAATGATCGCCAGTGGCACACCTGTCGAAAACCATCTTGGTGAGTTATGGAACTTATTCCGCTTCATCAATCCCGGTTTGCTTGGTTCCAAAGATCGCTTTACCGAACGCTTTAGCACTCCGATCGAACGCGGTGACAAAGACGCGCGTCAGCATCTGAAAAAGCTCATACAACCATTTATATTGCGCCGTACCAAAACACAAGTACTGACCGAATTGCCATCGCGCACTGAGATTACTTTGCAAGTTGAACTCAGTGATGAGGAGCGTCATCTATACGAAGCACTGCGTCAGGAAGCTTTGGATAAAATTGCCGCCCTGAGTGCAGAGGAAGGTCAGTCACTCAAAGTCTTGGCAGAGATCACCAAACTACGCCGCTTCTGCTGCCATCCACAGTTGGTATTAAAAAATTCGACTATCAGCGGCAGTAAGCTCACCGTGGTGGAAGACACGATAGAAGAACTATTGGAAAATCGCCACAAAGCTTTAGTCTTCAGTCAGTTTGTTGATCACTTAGCGATCGTGCGCAGCAGCCTCGAACAACGCGGCATCAGCTACCAATACCTCGATGGCAGCACACCTGCAACCGAGCGTAAACGCCGCGTCGACGCATTTCAGGCGGGCGAGGGTGATGTATTCTTGATCAGTCTCAAAGCGGGTGGCACGGGCTTGAACCTGACCGCCGCCGATTATGTCATTCACCTCGATCCGTGGTGGAACCCCGCTGTGGAAGATCAAGCCTCTGATCGTGCGCATCGCATGGGGCAGCAACGACCCGTCACAATTTATCGACTAGTGACACAAAATACGATAGAAGAAAAAATCATTGCTTTACATGCTGAGAAGCGTGACCTGGCAGATAGTTTGCTTGATGGCGGTGATGCTTCGGCACGCCTCGATACATCCGCATTGCTGCGTTTGTTGAAAGAAAGTGTGTAAAGCGACGTCGTCACCTCGGGCGGCTTGCGCCCGCCTGATGGAACTAAGGAATCAAATCCTTTCACTCTGCTTATAAATCACCTTTCCAACAATGATGCAGGCATCGCCCTGGCAAATCTTTTTACGATATTTTCGTTGGTCGGGGTTGTCTGAGAAAAGCCACCATTGACCGTTGTCACGAACGAGGCGTTTAACGACAGCCTCGCCTTCGTAGTTCACTGCGAATACTTCTCCATCGCTTGGTGTTTTGTCTTCCGTATTGATGATCACTGTATCGCCAGCATACAGTGCAGGTTCCATCGATTTATCTTTAATTTTTATGGCGACAAGTTTTTCAGGATTGTAGTTGTTTTTTTTAAACCAGCTTTTTCTGAATGCGAGCGGCTGGTCATCGTCAGATGTCTGATCGGTGGCAAAGCCAACTGTTTCTGCAGACAAGTGAAATGTAACCCTTCGGACTTCGATTAAATACGGCGCAGCATCATTTGCTACGCCAACCTTACCAGCTGTGTGTGTTGAAAAAGAATCTGTTTTCTCTGATGAAGGGTCGATGCTCACTTGTTTTACTGCGGAATTGAGTTCCTGTGCGAGGCGGGGGCTTATGTCAGCGAGAGTCACGCCTAGTCCTCTGGCATAAATTAATGCGGCCTCCAGGCTAATTGGTCGGACAGCATTGATGTGCTGATAAATCATTGCTTGACCACCTCGCAAATGTTGATCGCGAGCGAACTTTGCCCGGTTGATTTTCTCAAACCTGGCTTTTAAGTGGCGAGCTTCTTCTTCTGTTGTCCATATATCCATGCATAGCAATGCTATAGAAAATAAACTATAGCTTGGCTTGCTTTTGTTGTATAGCAATGCTATATTTTTATGTATCAAATAGAAACGAAACTTTGCTTTTCTTATTTAAATCGCGACGTTCCACTTATACGGCGTAAATAGTTGTTTTGCTAAAAATAGAAGGAGACATAATTGACTCTCGAACAATTGCACAGCATCTTTCCACTTGCAGGTTCCCAGGCTGAATTGTTTTTCGCTCCACTAACTCAGGCAATGCAGGAATTTGAAATCAATACGGCTTGGCGTCAATCAGCGTTTCTGGCGCAAGTGGGGCACGAAAGTGCGCAACTGCTCTATGTGCAAGAGCCAGTGAGTGGTCGGACATATGAGGGACGCATTGATCTTGGTAATACGCAAAAGGGTGACGGGATTAGGTATAAAGGGCGTGGTTTGATCAATATTACTGGGCGCAAAAATTACAGCGCCGTCATGAAAGGTCTCGGTATTGATTGTCTCGACCAACCAGAATTGCTGGAGCAGCCAGCGTTTGCCGCGCGTTCAGCCGCCTGGTATTGGAAAAATGAAGGACTCAATGAGCTCGCAGATGATGGACTCTTTATCATGATCACAAGGCGCATTAATGGCGCCGCATGTAATTTGTCGAATCGCTTTGCTTTATATGCCGCAGCAAGGGCTGTTTTATTAGACAATGAGGAAAAAAAGTCTCAACGTTGCCTGGGTTGAACTTGTTGATAAGGGTAAGGTTTTTTAAAGAGTTTTTTGCCGATGTTTGTGCACATGTTGATTGAAATTTCTCCATTCCACTTCGTTAGCTTTGGTGATTTCTACTGTTACGGGGCACTCAAGGTACAATAGCGCTTTGTTGAATATTTGTTGTTTCTATTGTGACTACTTCTGCTTTACCCCCACGCCGCGTGTCGGTTGCCCCGATGTTGGATTGGTCTGACCGCCATTGCCGCGAATTTCATCGTCATATCACGCGTCATACCTGGTTGTACACCGAGATGGTGACGACTGGCTCTTTGTTACATGGTGACGTGCAGCGTCATCTGGAATTTAATCCGGGCGAGCATCCTGTTGCTTTGCAATTAGGCGGTAGTGAGCCTGCAGATCTGGCGCAATGCGCGAAGATGGGGGAGGAGTGGGGTTACGATGAAATCAATCTCAATTGTGGTTGCCCGTCCGAGCGCGTGCAAAAAGGCGCGTTTGGTGCGTGCTTGATGGCAGAGCCGCAATTGGTCGCAGATTGCGTTAAGGCGATGAAAGATGTTGTCAGCATTGATGTCACCGTTAAGCATCGGATTGGGATTAATGATGTGGATTCATATGAATTCATGCGTGACTTTGTCGGGCAAGTGGCAGAAGCTGGTAGCAAGACGTTTATCGTCCATGCACGCAATGCGATTCTCAAGGGCTTGAGTCCGAGGGAAAATCGTGAAATTCCGCCGCTCAAATATGACTATGCGTACCGCCTCAAAAAAGAATTTCCTGAGTTAGAAATTATTTTGAATGGTGGCATCAAAACGACCGATGAAATGACGCAGCATTTGCAGCACGTAGATGGCGTGATGATAGGGCGTGAGGCGTATCACAACCCGTATTTCATGGCGAGTTTTGATGCGCGTTTTTATGGTGATGATAGTCCGGTAAAAACACGAGAAGAAATTTTGCACGCGATGATCCCGTATATTCATCGTCAAGTAGAGCTGTACGGCAATGGTGGCAAAGGCTTGCGCATCAATAGCGTGATTCGTCACATGCTGGGTTTGATGATGGGCATGGTTGGTGCCCGCGCTTTCCGTCAAACTCTCTCTGATAGCAAAAAACTCGCGCTGGGTAACCCGAACATTTTGATCGAAGCAATTGAACGCATGCAGACGATTACGGCTTACGATAGAAGTGCGGAAGAATTATCTGCCTGAGGCTATTGACCTATTGGACGGTGCCAGCTAATTTTTCTCTGATACGTTAGCAAATGTAAGCATTGAATACGTATTTGTGTCGCGGTAGTGGTAAGCGTAAAAATTTGTAATAACTGCAAGTGAGTATAGCTTCAACCGCTATATTGTCGCCTGTTTCACTGCACGCTCCTCATCTCACTAAGGTGTGAGTTTATGCCCGCTCTAAATTTTTTTAGTGCGGGCTTTTTTGTATGAGTGATTCGCTATGGACTGCATGATCGGCAGGAAACGCTTTTCTGTGCATCGCCAGGAGGGCCCAAAGGGAATAAAAAATGTCATTTGGACTGACTATTGCTAATTAGTCGAAAGACTTGTATAATGCGGAGCTCTCTTGGTGCAGTATTTCACTAAGGGTTTCAGTGGTGGTCGTAGCTCAGTTGGTAGAGTCCAGGATTGTGATTCCTGTTGTCGTGGGTTCGAGCCCCATCGTCCACCCCACCGAATACGTTGTAAAATCAAAGGGTTACATGCTTAGGCGTGTAACCCTTTTTTTTTGTCTACTTGCTTTTCGAATCCATGTAACTGCGGTGTAATCCGATTTGCAAAATGCCAGGTCATTTAGTTATCTTCCTGGTTTAATTAGTCGCAGAGTCGGTAACTGTGATTTATTCGCGCGCGCGCGTTTCAGGTAATCTGGCGCCAGTAAATTCCTGCGCGTATCTGCTGATGCAATTTTGGTCTTGGGTAGAAAATGTAAGGTCAATAAGACGTAAATTTTTCAAAAATATTTTACTTCGAGTTTCATTTAAATGACATTTCTAGCTTAGTGTTCAGGGGCGAATTGCTTGTCTTTTTTAGAGGGAATTCAGCGGAATTCAAAAAAATTGAGATTATTGTGATAATCTTTACATTATGCAATGTTTCGATGCGCGGTATTGACGTTTGGCGACGAGTGCTGAACATTAATTCCACAACATCTGTTGGCTGGATAAGGCCTTGGCTGATTACTAATTTAGAAAAATGAAAATGATGAACAATACTCCCGATAAAAGAACTGACTCGTCGAATGACACAAGTGACGAGTTTGGATTTGAACCTCGTGGTGTTCGTTTTACGGAGGCAACATTCACCTTTTCAAAAAATCATTGGATAGTGATTTCTATTATTTTGCCTGTATTGTTTCTGACTTGGAGTGCCTGGTACGCAACGGTTCAATATAATAATTTACAACGCCAGGATGAATATGTTGATGCCATGTGGTCTAAGGTATTAAGCCAGTATGCTCGCCGTGCCGACCTTATTCCTAATCTGGTAACGGTAGTGAAGTCTTATGCTGCGAATGAGTCTGAGCTATATGGTGAAATCACTAATGCAAGAGCCCAGCTAAATGCGATTTCAAAAGCGACTAATCAAAGCCGTGATCCATTGGTTCTTGATCAGTTCACGCAAGCGCAAAATCAACTTTCAGCGCAGCTATCTCGCTTACTTTTAGTTGCTCAAAAATACCCTGAGCTTAAGTCGAGTGCATTGTTTCAGGATCTGATGGTCGAACTTGCGGGAACCGAAAATAGAATCAATTATTCACGCTCCAGTTATATCGAGGCCATCGCAGAATACAATATGGTGATCAGAACGTTTCCTACCAATGTTATGGCAAAGCAAACTGGTCTTACATCTAGGCCAAAATTCAATGTAGAAAACGAGGCGATGATCGGGCTTGTTCCTAAAGTGGATCTGAGATGAATGTGAGCGTTGTCTTTCGCTTCTTTACTCATATTTTTTTTTCGATAACGCTGCTTCCAGTAGTTGGTTTGGGTGCCGAGAACCCAGTGAGCAATGCGTTTCCAATTCCTGATCGCTATGATTTTGTCAATGATTATGGCGACGTTCTGAGATTGTCGAAAGTAGAACCTCTGAGACAAAAATTGCAGGCCTTAGAGCGACACAATGGAACTCAAATTATCTTTTTATCTGTTCCATCTGTGGGCGCAGAGAGCGTTGAAGCTTATGCTCATAGAGTCTTCATGAAATGGAATATTGGGAATAATCATCAGGGTAATGGGGTGCTGTTTTTGGTCAGTGAAAAAGGTTCTTTTATTGAGACCGGCGAGGGAATTAGTGGAGCTTTACCTGATGTGAAGTTGGCTAGAATTTTCCGGGAAATCATTACGCCGATTAATGAGCGTAATGGGGAGTCTGACGCGGTTATCGCTGGCATGGAAAAAATGATCGAAATCGCAGAAGGGGAAGATACTTGTGCAACTTTTTATGATTATACGCAGCCCTATACACCAACAAAGCCTGAAAATATATTGATCGCTATATTGGTTGTATTGGGTGTGATGTACGCTATAGTTATATTTTATTCTCGCGCCAAGAAAGACAAGGAAATGAGGTGAAACATATATTGATTTTCTTGACTATTGGGGTGAGTATCTTAATTCTAGCGACCAGAAAAAGTGCGCTTGATATTGTTCTGCTCTCCACTGTCAATTACTCCTCTGAGCAAGTGGGTAACCGCTTTCTTGAAGTAGAAGAGAGTCGCTTGCCCATCTCGCCAAAGGACTTGGTGCAACCTGGAGTCATTACTATCATCTATTTTCATGATATCAAATGCCCGGGTTGTCTGAAAATGGATCGGGACATGGAAGACTTCGTGAAGATACGTCCCGATGTCGCAATACGAAAAATTGCCATGAGCGTGGATGGTGATGCTTACAATAAGGCGATCAGAGACTATCGCTGGAAAATCTATTCTGCGCCGTGCATTTTAATCTTCGGGAAGAATGGCAAGCTTATTGCTGCAGATGAGAAGCTCAATTTCGCAGGTAGTGAGCTACTTAGGGAATGGATGGAAAAAGAATTTGAGCGCAATTTAGGAAAGTAGTTTTAGTTTAACTCTAGTTGATTTTTAGTGTGGCATTTCTAACGGATCGGCATCTTGGTAATAAAACACCGCATCCTATTTTTTCTAACCGATTCACGCTGACATTCGGTATGTATTCAAATTCAAATAAACGTACCGTAACGTTTTTGATCCATTCAGTTGAATTGCGATCTTTTCCTAAAACGACATAACGATGCGCTGGTCTGGAATGGTACAAGATTGCTTTCAAACTAATTTGGAATTTTTCAAGCCAGTTGTCGCTTAAGTATAATTTCTTAAGCTGCTATTTAGAGCTGATATACCTCCCCGTGTACTTACTCTGCGTTGCTTTGCTCTACGCCGCTCCAGAGCTCATGGCAGCGGATGAACTCATCAGCCGCATTGTATGAGTCAATGGTTTTTGCGTGCCTATCGATCATATGCCAGAGGAAAGCAGCGATGGCTTGGCGTTGCCTTGGATCGCAATAGAGGTAGAAATCGTTGTATTGGTAACCCGAGTACAGATGATTCAAAAGTTGGAAGGGATACCAATCATATTTTTCATCTTGACCGGTTAGGGCGATACGAGCTAGGGCGGGAAAGAGATAGGCCTTTGCTACTGGCTTGCAAAACGTAACTGGATCCCAGCCTGGCGTACCAACGTGGTCGCGCCCAAGGGCCTCACGTTCGCACGAAAGAAGTGTTTGGTCGTGTTCAAGGCACTCTGAGCAATGTTCGAAGTTTGTGAAATGCTCCGGCCTCGGAACGTTACCGAATGCGGATTCAATTTCAGCCAGAACGGTTACTTCGTTACTCATGACGCCGAACGTCGGAGTTGACCGGCCCGCACAGGCAAGGCGCCGCGAGACGTACGGTGTTGCGTCCCGCTTGCGACGCCTTGCCTGTGCGTTTACGCATCGAACGACCTGTTAAACCAGGGTCGCTCGACATTTGCGTAGCTACCCACGCCACCACCTCCGTTCGGCAGCGAACTCCTCCCTTACATCGGGGTCTCGCGGACCCTTTCGGCGGATATCCCAAGCCTCTTCGACGGTGAGCTTCCTCACACCGCAATGGCAGAGACTGCAGGAGCGTGGGTATGTTCCGTCAATCAAGGAAACGCCTGAAATCTCGTCCTGCTCGTAATCCACGGCAACACACAGCACTGGGTGGTACGAGCAGTCCTCGTAAATATCACCGACAGAGAGCCCCAGATGCTCGCGCGCGCGCCGCATTCTCCCTTCGAACTCGGCCTGGAAAGGAAACTCGTCTTCTTCCATCGGTTTAACGCAAAAGTGATGTGCGCCGCGAGTCGCAGCTTACACGAAGAGCAAACAATACAACGGCGTCACTATCGACTGCTATGTTATGCATTACGAACACGATAGCGTTTAAATACACGAAAGCCAATCATAACAAGACCTACAGTAGAAGCGAGAAAACCAATTATTTGAATCAAACCGGCCAATAAACTGTCACCTTCGCGAGCTAGAGACGGGGGGCGTATAGATAGCTTGGGCGAAGCTTGAACTTCTCCTCAAATTTAGTTCCCCAAAAGTGACGTAAAATAAACGCAACTTTGGGGAACTAAATTTCAGGGGAAGCTCAGGAAAATAAAAACGAACATTGGGATAGTGCAGACTGATAGAAGAACATATGCAATGACAGCAATCCATACGCCTTGTTTGAAACCTAAAGCCCCGTTGTTGGCTGCCTGCGCTTTACTACCGAGATACCATCCGCCAAATCCAAGTTGCATTGCTAATCCTATCAATATCGTTACTGGTACAGGAATTAGGTGCTCTGTGAGTATGGTTAAAGCTGCATAGGACATCGATACGACAGTAATGCCAGTGGTATATATAAAGGCATGCTTCCAACTTAAAATGGTTCTCTTGTATAAAAATGCCGCCAACTTGACGAATGAAGTGTGGACGGCAAACATGCAGAGAATAGACAAGAAGATTAAGATCGACATGACAAATGGATATAGTTTTGATTGATTTGATATTTTATCAATCTTTATAGTGCGTTACGATTCTTTTTCATTGTTCTTCGATCCCATCTCCAGTTGCGTCGTCAACCCTTGTGTGCTCAGGCTATGGGTCACTTTCACAATCAACCACGCCGCAGCTACTGCGCCAGAGCCTTGACCGCTCATGCCGCCCATGTAGGTTGGGGCTTTTTGTACCAGCAAATTCCGGGTACATGTGGTCGGTGGCGCATCGGGTGTGACGGCGGCAAAGCGAACAGTGACAGCCGCAGGCGCCTCAATTACTGCCGAACCGCCATCGGGTAAAGTCACATTGAAGGCATGCGATTGATGGTTGTAATCAATTTTTGCACCATCGGGATAAACAATGCACGTATTGTGCGGGTCATCATCCGGCGCCTGCTGGTGGCTGCTGTTGATACCTGCCAACACCACACCAGCCGCCAAGTCACCCGAACGAGAAAACACCAGGCATTGCTCGTCTATCGCAGGTGGTGATCAGGCCTTGGTCGCTGAAGCATGAGTAGTGATAACAGACAGCCAGTTAGTAGTGATCTCACCCACCGTCACGCGCACACGCGGAATGCGGCTGTACTTCACTTCGGCAATCGTGCCTAAGCGAATCAGATTTTGTAAGCAGCGGGAGAGGTCAGCAAAATTAAATTCCATGCTGACGATGATGACCGGAGATGCTTATTCGGTCATGTGGTGGCGGGCTGATAAGGGGATTACCGACCAATCAATAATTTCGACTTAATTTCCCTTAGCGAATTTATTTAGAAGTTGGGTCTTATTTCGCTCGATTTTTCTGATCAATACTCATAAATTGTCCATAATGGTAAAAATCAATCCCGCTCTTTTTTAATAAACAGCTTGTAAAACATCATTACCCAGGTCGCGATAAAAAACACGATCAAAGCGATCGCGCCGTACTGTAGCAAGATAAATGGGAAAGCGTTTTCTCGATCTGTGTGTTTATTTTCATTTGCCTCTTTTGATGGCCAAACACTGTCAGGCGCTGCTTTTTGAGCCTGAGCCAAACTAACTGCATATTGATAGCGGGCTACGTCGGCAATCAACGTCTTTTGGTTGTTGGCTAACTTCTGACCACTCTCAGTTTGATAAAAAGCAATCCATTTATCCGCGTCATTGTCGTTTAAGAACTGGCGATAATGTTTTTCGTAAATTGCTGCAATATCCTCGTGCTTAAGGATTTTGCAATAGCTAGCGGTGCTCCGTTCGAACTGTGCCTTGATCTCTGGCCACTCTTTTGATTCGGGCGTAAAGCCATAGTAGTTGCCTGTTTTTTTGACTGAGGCATCTGGCGATAGATACGAAGATTGATAGCTCTCGGTGCAAACTTGCTCTGAGATAGTTTCCACTTCATCCAACCTTGCCAGGCTCAATATCTGACGAACTTTTTCTAGGCTCGCCTGTTCGTCGGCGTGGGCGACTGTGCATAGGGACAATAAAAGTGTGGTACCAATTTTGATCGTTTTTCGCAAAATAAACCTTCCTGACGCTGGAATTGATGGTGTCTAAAAAATGCCGTCAGAATAACAATAAAAAGTCCGCATTGCATCTCATTTTTAATTGTTGGTGCAATACTTTCCGTAGGTGCTCAACACGCTTAGTCAGTGCAACATCCTCGGCAACAAGGGGGGTATCTCGCTAGTTGAATTGAATTTTTCCATCAATTTTACTTGTTGACCTTACTAATCGAGTCCCATGTTTTTAACTACAGGTTTTCACCAACGCTGTCTAAGAGCAAGAGCAGCATCGATAATGCGTTGTCGGTGATAGCTGACAATTTGAATTGTATAATCCCGTACGCTATCGGCGATCCCGGCGACTCTGCCATAAAACCTTAGCTCGATCTGATTCTTGCCCAACTTAACATTGTGATGTGTGTTGATATGCCGCATGTTTTGGGTAGTAGGGGACGTTAGATTCTACGGCCTCCTGTATTACTTTACATTCAAAATATCTTTGTGCAACGAAACAATTTGCTCAACGTGCGGTAAACACTTAGCCGAGAAAAATTCTCGTGATTGGTTTAGGCGAAATGGATCAAGTAGTTTGTGGCAAGCGTGTTCTAATTCAGCGTAATTTTTTGTTTCATGTTGGGTTATCACCCTGAAACGATATGGGACGCCAGTTGTGTAAAGCTGAGCGATGCGGTTGTTGACATTGCCGCTGGTGATGCCAATTTTTATGATTTCATCGCCATCTTTGGTAAATAAATTGGTACCAAGAACGTATAAGGTTCCGAGATCAGCTTCAAGGCGTTCTAGATTTTCGGTATCTATTTCTTCTTCGTGCAAGCCACTCGCGGTGTCGGATTCTGGACTAAGACTTAAGCGAATTGGCTTTTGAGATTTATCTGCGGTGATATTTCCGGCTGATCGTGAGATCAGATAAATTTGTGCAAGCAACGCATGATCTATATCTTTGTAATGTTTTTTCTCGACGTTTCTTTTATGAGAGTCTGTGCCGTAGTATTCGGGATAGCTTTGTTTAATTGTTTCCCGGATTTCTTGTGGAGTCATTCCCTCTGGATGCTCAAGAAGGATTTCACGAATCAGGTTGGTAAAGTTTGACATAAAAATATATAGGTAGTGTTCAATTGAAATTTTACCAATGAATGCTGAAATTCTTATGATTATTTTGATAATTTATCTATTAAATTTCAACATAGATGCTTTTATCAATTCCCAATCTCGTTCACTGAATCCGATCAAATCTCTTTTGGGATATGTAATCGCTGGTCCAGTGTTGCTGACCCTATCCCTTAACCCAAGCTGATGCACCCGCGCAATCCGCGCAACTCTGCCGTAAAACCCCACCTCGATCTGATTTGCGTCTGCCGAAGTTTTCATATGCGCATTCGTGCGCAGCTTGGCGAACATGGTCGCTTTCTGTTTTTTTATCCGACCTTGTTTATTCTTGAATTCTTTGTGCTGTTTGCGTGGCGTGTAGCGTCCACAGGAAATATTTGTAAACACGAGTATTGATTATGAATATTATTCTTTATCAAAAAATCTGCAGCAAAATAGAATTGCTAGTAGGCTTAGCTAATCTAACTCGCTTACTAGAAATGGATCGTGATCTATGGAACAAGATTTTGATGTGGACTTTTTCGTCATTGGTGGTGGTTCTGGAGGGGTGAGGGCTGCCAGGATTGCAAGTCAATTGGGTGCGAGAGTTGCCATCGCAGAAGAGTTTCAATATGGCGGTACTTGTGTAGTCAGGGGCTGTGTTCCAAAAAAACTCATGGTCTACGCCTCGCATTTTTCGGAATTTTTTGAGGATGCTAAAGGTTTTGGGTGGTCTGTGGGCGATCGCTCATTTTCTTGGAAAACCTTCATTGAAGGGAAGAATGAAGAGATTGCCCGGTTAAGTTCTGTGTATGAAAAAAACCTGCTAAATGCGAATGTGAGAGTGCTTCGCGGTCACGTCACTTTCATTGACGCACATACGATTGAAATCAACGATGGGCAACATGCCCGCATCACGGCAAAATATATATTAGTTGCCACAGGCGGTCGTCCTGCTTTGCCGTCTATTGATGGTGTTGAATATGCGATCTCCTCCAATGAAGTGTTCCATTTAAAAGAGCAACCAAAGCACATCGTGATCGTTGGTGCAGGATACATTGCACTTGAGTTTGCTGGAATATTTCATGGGCTAGGCACCAAAGTCACTGTTGTACATCGTGGCCAAGATTTGCTGGGGGCGGGTTTTGATTCTAGTCTCCGGGCGCACATCAAAGAAGAGCTCATCAAAAAGAATATTCAGTTTGAATTTTCTTGTGAAGTAGAACGTATAGAAAAAAATTCATCCGGCACCCTAAACGTTTACTTTAAAGATCAACAGCAAGCTCTGTTTGGTGTTGATCAGGTGATGTTTGCAACAGGAAGATCTCCCAACGCAGATCATTTAAATTTGAGTTCTGCTGGTGTTCGTTTTGCTAAAAATGGATCCATTGAGGTGGATGAATATGGCAAAACTTCTGTTGATTCCATTTACGCAGTGGGTGATGTTTCTAGCCGCGTGGCGCTGACACCAGTTGCCATAAGAGAGGGTAATGCTGTTGCACAAACGCTATTTGGTGGTACACCTACATCGGTTGATTTATCGCTTGTGCCGAGCGCCGTATTTACACAGCCAGCAATCGGAACTGTCGGTTTGAACGAAGCACAAGCCCTGAGTAAATATAAAAATATCGATATTTACGAAAGCCATTTCAAGCCTTTAAAGCATGTCTTATCGGGGCGAACAGAAAGGGTGCTGGTGAAGCTCATTGTTGAAGTAGAGACGCAAAAGGTGCTCGGGGTGCATATGATAGGAGATGATGCGCCGGAAATTATTCAGATGGTCGCCATTGCTTTGCGGATGGGGGCGACGAAACAAGACTTTGATGCAACGATTGCTTTGCATCCGACCGTTGCTGAGGAGTTTGTGACGATGAAATCCGCAGTCAGAAAGACCTTATGAAGCCGGCTCTATGCGAAAGAAAGTTATCGGTGATAAATTACGTTTTTACCTCGCAGTTTCTGTCGGTAGATTTAAGATAGAGTTTTAATTTTATTGAAGGATAAAAACGATGAATATTTCTGAAGAAGTGCGTCCGCCATTTCCTCCATTTAACCGCGAGACTGCTATCCAGAAAGTCAGAATGGCGGAAGATGGATGGAATAGTCGTGATCCTGTCCGCGTTTCATTGGCATATACAAGCGACAGCAAATGGCGCAATCGTTCTGAGTTTCCGCAAGGTCGTGAAGAAATTGTCCAGTTTTTAACGCGCAAATGGGAGCGCGAAAAAGAATATCGACTCATCAAGGAATTATGGGCTTTCGATGGCGATCGTATTGCTGTCAGGTTTGCTTACGAATGGCATGACGCCGAGGGTCAATGGTTTCGCTCGTACGGTAACGAAAATTGGGAATTCGATTCTCATGCCTTAATGAAGCTGCGCTATGCAAGCATCAATGATCTGGCGATTTCAGAAAGCGACAGGAAATTTCATTGGCCACAAGGGCGTAGACCGGATGATTATCCGGGGTTAAGCGAACTTGGCTTGTGATGTAACCTGTGTGGCACGATATGGGCTGAAGAGTGTGTTGATCTGAACTGTTAGTCAAGCTGAGGAGTGCTTTGGTGGATCAACATGTGAAAGAAGTTGTTAGCGCTGATGTGCTCCCGGTTCAATATAGGCCGCTGGCGACCGGTCTCGCCGCGATTGCTGCTGTGGTTGTGTGGTTATTCAGCGGTCAGCAAGAGCGGTTGGCCGTGCTGTTGGTGGTGGGGGTCTTGTTTGGTTTGAGCTTGTATCACGCGACGTTTGGATTTGCTGGCGCTTATCGGCGTCTGTTGGTTGCCCGTGATAGCGCTGGTGCGCAAGCGCAGGTGGTTATGCTGGCGGTTGCGATGCTATTGTTTGCGCCGGTATTGGCCACTGGCTCCGTGTTTGGTGATCTTGCGAGTGGGGCTGTCGCGCCTTTAGGAGCACAGGTAGTGATTGGTGCATTGATGTTTGGTGTTGGCATGCAACTCGGCAATGGATGTGGATCTGGCACCTTGTTCGCTCTGGGTGGCGGTAGCACCCGTATGTTATTCACTCTCTCTACCTTTATTGGCGGTTCCTTTCTTGCCAGTCTGCACATGGCATGGTGGCAAAGTTTGCCTTCTGCGCCGCCAATTGTGCTCGGTGAGCTATTGGGTTGGCCCACTGCCGTTGCGCTGCAGGGCGGGTTTCTTGCAGCGCTATGGTTTGTTCTGCGCCGTTGGAATCGCGTGCAGGTAGTCACTTCAGGAGCAATAACCTGGCGTCGCTGTTTGTCCGGACCCTGGCCTTTACTGATGGGGGCTCTGGCCTTGGCATTGTTGAATTTTGCGACGTTGTTAATCGCTGGCGGACCATGGGGCATCACCTGGGGATTTACTTTGCTGGGGGCTAAAATAGCATTGTTGTTTGGATGGGATCCTGCGCTGAGTAGCTTCTGGAATAGTGGATTTCAGCAGGATGCGCTGGAATCAAGCATCTTTGAAGATGTTACCGCCGTGATGGACATGGGTTTAGTGCTGGGCTCTCTATGTGCTGCGGCATTGGCTGGCAAGTTTTCTCCCACCCGCGTCATTTCTCGACGTTCTCTGATGGCAGCCTTGATCGGTGGTTTGTGTATGGGATATGGCTCCCGCATCGCTTTTGGTTGCAATGTCGGGGCTTTTTTCTCTGGCGTCGCATCTACCAGTTTACACGGCTGGCTTTGGATCGCGTGCGCACTTCCACGTAGCTGGATCGGTATTCAATTGCGTCCCTTTTTTGGCTTACCTAAGCTTTAATCATGGGTGATCGGGAGATAACTTAAGCTGCAATCACCTTGCTTTGAGCAATATAAGCTGCACAAGTTTCGGCACAGGCTGCGCATGGTAACCTTGTTGGGCTATTCTCCCATCCAAAATACTATTTTCGCCATGTATTTAAGAAGTTGCTTTACGGTAAAAAATAAACTGTAAAAAGTAAATTCTAAAGAGTTAAAACGACTAAATTATTATCCACAGTTTCTGTGTATAACTTTGCTGAAAATGGCGCCCAGCCTCGCTCTCCTCGTAGATGCTAAAAATTAGGCAATCATCAGATTCCCAGAGAAAGTGCGCTAATAATATGCTTTTTGATATTTCGCATTTGCAATTTGAAAGTCCTTCAGATCGTTGCTAATATTGACAATGTCTGGCGTGACGACGAGAGATAAATTGTCGATTGCTTACTGTTAAGTCGCTTATTCGATCTGAGGGGCGAGCTGCCGTTGAATTCGCATGATTTGCGGGAGAGGCGTGGCACGTATGTTATGCTAGAGGACTTTGTGAAATTTTACTTTTATATTCATGCAAACTACAAGTAAGTCTATTCCTGTTTCAGCTGCACAGGCGCTGTTAAAAACCTTGAAAGAGGCGTTTCCGGTCTTTTTGAATAGCGAACCGCTGTCAATCGGTATTGATAAACAGATTATCGCTAAGCTGCCAGACGTGGATCGCAAAGTGTTGCGTATGACGCTTGCCTATCACACGAAGTCAACGCGCTATTTGCAAAAACTCGCAAAAGCGGAAACTCGTTTTGATCTCGAGGGCAATCCAACTGATGCACTGAATGATACGCATAGAGCCTATGCGGTGACGATGCTCAAAGAAAGAGCACAAAAAAATGCTGCGCGTATCAAAGAGCAGGCCGCTTTTGAACGTCAGAAAAAAGCCGAAGCAGAAGAAGCGGAAAACGCCAAAAAACGTGCTGAGAAATTGAATCGACTGGCAATGAAATTTGCCAAATAAACTTGTCGTTTACTGATAAGCGTCGCAAAATCTTCAAATAGAAATGCGGCGCAAATTCACTAACGTTGCTACGAGCTATGCACTTCATATCACAAACAAAATGCCTGTGATAATTGGGCGATAATAGGCCATGCGGTTCGCAACAATGTTTTGTATCGTTGAGAATAAGCGGTTTAGTTTTACAGGTAGTTAGTTTTGCAGGTAGTTAGTTTTATTAATGGACTAACGCCGTTTTTTTATTGCTGCATTCAGTTTCTGAATAGTCTCATCCCCCACCATTTTGCTGCAATACAGATAACGTGGCTTGCCTTCTGGCGAATCGTGAAGCTGTCTGAAAGTAAGGCCATTTGCTTGCGTACCGAATTGTTTGATTTGATACGCTGCTTCTTCAGGCGTAAACAGAGCCGCGTCCACTATTGCCATTGCAACTAATTTCACTCTTCCATGACTATCATCTGATGGACGAAGGACTCGCGCTTTTGACTGCAGCAGGAGCTTATCTACCGTTTCGCCATACGAATAACCGTGACGCAACGCGATGGTGAGTGAGGGGGCGTCTAATAGGCTTTCCATGGTGTTGATAGCGTGCATCTTTGGATTATCACTACGAATAATGATCCCTTGCGACATGCCATGCGCAATAGCTAGGGTGTATTTGCCTGATTTGGCGCGGTTGGTCGTCCAATAGTAGCCGATTGCACATGCCGCCTCTGTATTGTTCGTGATCGTTAATTCCTGGCGGGCCACGGGGGCTTCTGATAACGTGAACGCTAGCCCGGCAGCTTTGAACGTCTCCGTGGCAGGCAAGCCCAATGTTCCTTTAAGTTGGTTATTCTCCAAAAACATGAATGGCACCCTGTTTTCGTAGTACAGCTTTATCGGCTCGGCATAAAGGTTTGTTGATATCGTCAACGTGACAATGAGTGGCACGAGCAAATGTCGTCTCTGTTGTGGACGCTGGACAAAAGAAAATCGATGAAGGATTTTCTTGAGAATATTTTTTAGAGTAAGTGTCACCGGCATTATCAACTTTCATGCAGCCTGAAAACCGAGTGAGTTGATTACAGTTCAAGCTGTCGAGATGCACTTTGTTTGCGGTGCTAACGCAGTTTTCATGGTTTTATAGGTTACTTTCTGGATTTGTTGCTTTGGCTTGAAAGTACCGTTTGCCCAAAAGCATTATATCTGGTGGAATCACCTAGTTAATTGGAAATTGGTCGGCACGTATCAGAATTCACATTTCTTGTAAAATTTATTGTGTAAATTATATTTTTACGTGCATTAAGATAACTACTTTCGATTAAATCATCAGTTTTTCATAAAAAACGATGGTGTTTTTCTCCAGTATTTCTATAAAAAAAGCCCGCAGCTTTTAAGGCTGAGGGCTCTGGTTTTATGGCGCATTGATACGCCAGTTCGCTTAACTTCTTATTGCATATGCCAGCCGTGGCTTACAGTCACGGATTGACCTGTCAACGCATTGGTGCCAAAAGCAGCGAGGAACAATGCGGTCTGAGCAACCTCCTGAACAGTCGTAAATTCACCATCGACTGTTTCTTTCAACATCACGTTTTTGATGACTTCGGCTTCTGTGATGCCTAGCTCTTTAGCTTGTTCTGGGATTTGCTTATCGACCAATGGTGTGCGAACAAAGCCAGGGCAGATGACGTTGGAGCGAATATTGTGTTTCGCACCTTCTTTCGCAACGACTTTTGCCAGTCCGATCAAACCATGTTTGGCAGCTACGTAAGGAGCCTTCAATGGGGACGCTTCATGGGAGTGAACCGAGCCCATGTAAATCACGCTGCCGCCTTTGCCGCTGGCGATCATCGCGCGCATGCATGCGCGTGTAGTCAGGAAAGCGCCGTCGAGGTGGATCGCCGTCATTTTTTTCCAGTTATCGAGGCTCAGATCAACGATGGGGCTGATGATTTGAATGCCAGCATTGCTGATTAAAATATCGACTGTGCCGTAGGCGGCGACTGCATCGGCAACACCTTTATCAACTTGTGCTTCATCCGTCACGTTCATGGCAACAGCCATCGCTATGCCACCGGATTGTTCGATTTCTTTAGCAGTTGCTTGTGCTGCTTCTAATGCCATATCAGCGATGACAATCTTTGCGCCTTGTTTTGCGTATTCAATCGCAATTTCTTTACCGATACCGCTGGCAGCGCCAGTAATCAGAGCAACTTTATCTTTGAGTAACATAGGTTTCCTTTACTTGGTTGGGGCGAGATAATCGTGAACGACTTTGCCGTAAGGCAGAGTCAGATCCGACAAAATATGCACAGCAGAGAGTACTTCCAATACCGGTAAGTTGGCGACAGGTGCGAGCGCATTGGCAAACAATTCCAATGCTCCCGGTCCACCCCAGGCGCCCTTCACAACGATATCGGTAAAGTTGACTTGCACCAGTTCGCAAATGCGAGGTGTGCCGTCCACATGGGGGACCACTTTTAACAGAAAATTCGGTACTTCCAATGAGGCTTTGATTGCAGCGTGATCGAGTTGTGTGTGCTTGAAGCCCATGGTGCCAGTGGCAACGCGGGCATCACTGTAATCCAGTGTGCCGATCAACGTGTCTTTGTGTACCCGTAATTCAGGATCGCCTAATTTTTTGGGGAAGCCCCAGATTTCACGGCCACCAGCAATTGGTGGATGGTCGTTCAGGTACATGCTATGGACATAAGAGCCATGTACGCCATCAAGCGTGACTGGAATAACTTGTCCAGATTCGCAATAGTGACCAAAGCCAGTTGAGTCCGGCATGTTGATGAACTCATACTTCACGATGGGTTCAGCCAATTTTAATGGTGCTGGAATAATTTTTTCCAGCAGCGCAGGATCAGTGCGATAACTAATGATCAGGAATTCACGGTCGGTGAAGCGGTATGGTCCTGGAGGAAACGCAGGATTAGTGTATGGCATTGCAAATGCATTACGGCGAATTTCTTCTTCGGTCATGGTCGTCCTATTCCTGTGGAAGTTCGTGGATGATAAGCCCTGCGTGGGGTGGCAATGGTTGTAGCCATGCTTTGTGTCTGAGCGCCCGTTTGCAATCGTGGATTCCCGATTCCCAGCGCGTTTGTATGGTGCTGGAGCTGAAATCCACATCTTTGAAATAATGGTCGTCAGGCAAAGCTTTCATGATCAGATTGACCACGTTGATGGTGTGATCGCATCCGAGTGAAATCAGTGGTTTGAGTTTTTTGTTATTACGTTCAGCTTCAGGCAGATGTTCAGATAAAGTCCTGATCGCCTTTTGCAAATCATGAATTTTTTGATGTGCCAGCAATTGTTCTTTGGAGCGACTCGCGTACTGAATATTTTTGTAGCGTGCCATTGCTTCTGAAATTGAAGACGGACGGGTTTCTGTGGGGTCCCATAAATCAATCATGAAGCAGAGAGCGTCGTTTTTATCGCCTTCTTCCAAAAAAATTTCTAATGGGGAATTTGAATACACGCCACCATCCCAATAGGCTCGCCCATCAATTTCAACTGGTGGAAAGCCGGGCGGCAATGCGCCGCTTGCCATAATGTGTTCGGGACGGATGACTTGTTTTTTGCTGTCAAATACCGCGCTTTGTCCGTTGTCCAGATCGACGGCGCAGACAGAAAGGCGCACCTTGCCTTGATTTAAATAATCAAAATCAACGTATTTTTCTAAGGTGCTTTTAAGTGGGGAGGTATCGTAGAACGCCACCTGATTCAAAGGAACTTTGGCGTTGATGTCCCATGCTGCACCTGGCCGTGGTTTAAAAAAACCATCAACCCCGTTCATCATTGTGCCTACGGTATTGAGGGTGCTGCTAACGCCTGCCCAAGGGGCCATAGAAGGCCAGAAGCTGGAGCGGTGCACTGCGTTTGGAGCCAAGCTATCCCAAAAGGCGCGTAGTTGTTCAACGCGTTTTTCCGGTGGATTGCCGGCGATAAGTGCGCCGTTAATTGCACCAATTGAGGTTCCTATGACCCAATCAAGCGGGGTGTGATGTTCATGCAATTCCTGATAGACACCTGCTTGGTAAGCGCCTAGTGCGCCTCCGCCTTGCAAGATGAGAACTGTGCTTTGATGCGTCATGCTGTCCTTTCGGGATGAAGACTGAATATCTTTGGATCTTTGAATCTGAACAATCATTCGATTGTAAATATTAACCGAATCTTGCATTAATTGTATGACCGCTTTGTTACTTAGGGGAACTAATTTAATGCAAAAATGTAAAATAAATTTTGATATTAAAGCAACTGTTTCAAGGTGGGGTCTTTTGTTGATTTTGCAAGCTTCGGTGTTTGATACATTACGTTGAATATTGTTCCTTGTGATTATTTATACGCATGTATAAAATAAATTCATGAAATCAAACTCGAAATCATCAAAGAATCTCAGTACCCGCGAATCACTATTGCAAAGTGGTTTGGTTCTGGTGGAATTAACAGGCTTGCGTGGGCTCACTGTGCGTGAGTTAGCGGCGCATGCGAACGTCAATTTAGGTAGTTTCGTGTATCACTTCCGTAATCGCGATAATTTTTTGGCTGAATTGGTAGAGATCTGGTATCAGCCCATGTACCAACAACTGCGAATGACGAGTGAAGCTGCTGGTAATGCGTCAGCATTATCTCGTTTAAAAAGCACCGTGGAAAATCTGATCGATCTGGTGAGTGCCAAAGCGCCATTCATCAGCCACTTATTTGCCGATGCCTTTGCCGGGGAAGTTGCTGCGCAAAAATTTTTACTGAATCTACCAAATCGCCACCCACAAATTATTTATCGCCTGATGAGTGAGGCGCAGCAAGAAAAATCGGTGGCTTCTGGCTCAACCTTGCATTTGGTAATTTTTGTGATGACAGCTGTGGGTATGCCTTTGTTATTGGCTGGTGAAATGATGCAGGGTTGTGATTGGTTGCCTGACGATGCGCAAAAAATTCGTGATCTGATGCGTGACCCTGATTCGGCTAAACAGCGATTGCTTTGGGCATTAGCCGGCATCGCTTTTCAGAAATAGTTTTGTGAATAAAAGAATGTCGTGCGTTCGAGAATATTGAATTGATTAAGGATAGCTATGAACAAGAAACTGATTGTATTGGCGGTGGTGCTGGGTTTATTGGCGGTTGCGTATGTTGGATTTTTTTCGAAAAACAAAACAGATGCTAATGCGACCATCTACGGCAACGTCGATATTCGTGAGGCGACCCTGGCGTTTCGTAGCGGCGGACGGGTTTCTGAGGTCAGGGTGGACGAAGGCGCAATTGTAAAAAAAGGCGACGTACTTGCCGTACTGGATATAGAGCCATTAAACAATAGCTTACACGGTGCGACGGCGAATCTGGCGGCATTGAGCGCTCGCAATAGCATGATGCATTCAGGTTATCGTCAGGAAGATGTCGAGCAGGCGAAAGCAAAGGTAGCTGCCGCAGAAGCAGCTCTTACCAACGCTGAAAAGCAATTTTCCCGACAAGGTGCATTGGTGGCAGAGCAAGCATCGACGCAGCATTTTTTGGATGACGCTAAGTCAGCGCGCGATCAGGCGGTCGCGCAATTAAAAGTTGCACAGCAACAGGCGTTGGAATTGCAACGTGGTTACAGAAAAGAAGAGATTGCAGAGTCCGATGCGCAATTAGCTCAGGCGCGAGCCAACCTGGCGACGGCAGAATTGGCGGTGCGCGATGCCAATCTGCTGGCCGCTAGTGATGGCATTGTCCTGACGCGAGCGATTGAGGTTGGCACGATGGTGCAGGCAGGAACACCTGCGTTTAATTTGTCGCTGACGAAACCGGTCTGGGTGCGTGCCTATGTGCCTGAGCCGCAATTGGGGTACTATCCAGCTGGCGCACACGTGCTGCTGAGCACGGATACTCGCCCGGGAAAGCCTTATCACGGTGTCGTTGGTTTTGTCTCTCCAACTGCAGAATTTACTCCAAAATCAGTTGAAACGACGGATTTACGTACTTCGCTCGTTTATCGCATCCGGGTTGTCGTTGAAGATGCGGATGTTCAGTTACGGCAAGGTATGCCAGTTACCATCGGGCTGGCTCAATGACATCGGTGACACCATCTTCTTCGTTGTCAGGTGGTGATGACGCGATTGTCATTACCGATCTGGTGAAGCGGTTTGAAGGCCAGCATGTTGACGCAGTCGCGAGTATTCATACTTCAATTTCGCGCGGAACGATCACTGGTCTGGTTGGTCCTGATGGTGCTGGTAAAACGACTTTTTTGCGTTTGCTTGCCGGTTTGCTACAACCTACTTCGGGTACTGTCAGCATCAATGGCATCAATCCGTTTACACAAAGTGATGAGCTGCATGAGCACGTCGGATATATGCCACAAAAATTTGGTCTGTACGAAGATTTGAGTGTCATCGAAAACCTGACTTTGTATGCAGATTTGCGTAATGTGACTGGTGCGGAGCGTGAGCAGAGTTTTGCAAAATTATTGGCATTCACGGATCTGACTCGTTTCACTGATCGCTATGCTGGAAAATTGTCTGGCGGCATGAAGCAAAAGCTTGGTCTGGCATGCGCGCTCTTGGGTACGCCGCAAGTATTGCTGCTCGACGAGCCTGGTGTTGGTGTTGATCCGATCTCGCGGCGTGAACTGTGGAAGATGGTGCGCGAGTTGGCAAAAGGCGGGATCACCGTCCTCTGGAGTACCGCGTATCTGGATGAAGCCGAGTTATGCGATGACGTGCGCTTAATGAACAATGGCACTATTTTAGCCAGCGGCGCGCCGCAAACATTAATGGATCAGATGCGTGGCCGCTGTTTACATGTGAGTGGCATTACTGGTCACCGACGTGATGTCTTGCGTAGAGCCTTACGTTTACCTGAAGTGATGGACGGTGTGATTCAAGGGCGAAACGTGCGTTTGGTTCTGCGTGATGTAAGTAAGCGCCCTGATATGCAGTTGCTTGATGCTGGCCTGGATGCCGCGCTATCAGAAGTGGCACCACGATTAGAAGATGCGTTTATCAGTGCCTTAGGTGGTGGCCCGGGTGGAGAATCGGTGTTAGCGTCGTTGATGCCTGATTTGAATAAGCTTAATTCGTCTCATGATCAAAACCCGATACCTGTGATTGAATCCCGCGATCTGACTAAGCGCTTTGGCGATTTTGTGGCGACCGATCACGTCAGTTTTAAAGTGGCACGTGGTGAAATTTTTGGCCTACTCGGGCCCAACGGTGCTGGTAAATCGACGACTTTTAAAATGGAATGTGGCTTGTTGAAGCCGACATCTGGTCAGGCTTTGGTGATGGGCAATAATCTAAAAGATAGCCCATCCAAAGCGCGTCAGTTACTTGGTTATATGGCGCAAAAATTTTCTTTGTATGCGCAATTGTCGGTGCAACAAAATCTGGAATTTTTTTCTGGTATTTATGGCTTACGCGGAAATTCACAGCAGAAAAAAATAGCGCAGATGCTTGATGCGTTTGCTTTGCAACCCTATCTGAATACACCAACCGAAAAACTACCCCTTGGTTTCAAACAAAGGCTGGCGCTCGCCTGTGCGGTGATGCATGAACCTCAGGTGCTGTTTCTCGATGAGCCTACTTCTGGTGTTGATCCGGTGACACGGCGCGAATTCTGGACACATATTAATGGTTTGGCAGATAAAGGTGTGACCATTATGGTGACGACACATTTTATGGATGAAGCCGAATATTGTGATCGCATCGCTTTGATTTACCGTGGCAAACTGCTGGCGCTGGGTACGCCAGATGATTTAAAACGCAAGGTCGCGACGGAGCAACGACCCAATCCGACGATGGAAGACGCGTTTATCGAATTAGTGCTGGAGGCCGATCAATGAGCCATTCGAAAATGCCCACTTTATCTATCCGGCGTTTGTTTGCCTTATGTCGCAAAGAAACCTATCAGATCGTGCGTGACCCGAGCAGTATTTTGATTGCATTTGTCATGCCGTTAATTTTGCTGTTTGTATTTGGTTACGGGATTAACCTTGATGCCAACTATTTGCGCATTGGTTTGCTGGTAGAAGATACCGGATCAGCTGCTTTGCAGTTTGAGCAAACGCTGCGTGCCGGTAACGCGTTTAATGTCCGTAGCGGAAATAGCCGTCAGGCATTGATGGCAGCATTGGTGCGTGGCGAAATTCGCGGCATGGTGATTATTAAAAGCGATTTTTCCGCCAAGGTGCAACAAGGGCAAGGCGCGGCCGCAATTCAAGTGTTGGCGGATGGCTCCGAACCAAATACGGCGCAATTTGTTTCTGCGTATGTGAATGGTGCATGGGCACGCTGGCAAACGGCGATGGGACAAAATCGCTCTATCCAATCGGGGCCGACGATTAATGTAGAAACGCGAACCTGGTTTAATCCATCGAACGTAAGTAGAAACTTTTTAGTGCCCGGTTCGATAGCGGTCGTCATGACAATTATTGGTGCTTTACTGACCTCATTGGTGGTGGCGCGCGAATGGGAGCGTGGCACGATGGAAGCCTTGCTTGCCACACCAGTGACCAAACTTGAACTGCTGTTGTCAAAAATTCTGCCCTATTACGTGTTGGGGATGGCAGCAATGACTTTGTGTTTGATGGTAGCGGTGCTGGTAATGGCTGTGCCGTTTCGTGGTTCACTGCTGGCGTTATTAGGGATTTCTAGTTTATTTCTGGCATGTGCATTAGGGCAGGGACTATATCTTTCGACGGTATTACGTGTGCAGTTTAATGCAGCACAGGCGGCTTTAACCGTCGCATTCTTACCGGCCATGATGTTGTCCGGATTTGTGTTTGAGATATCCAGCATGCCTCACTATTTGCAGTGGCTGACGCGGATTATTCCAGCACGCTATTTTGCGAATTCTTTACAGACTTTATTTCAGACCGATTTAGTGACATCTGCCTTGTATCTGAACGCCCTTTATCTGAGCGCGCTCGGCGTGCTGTGGTTGGGTTTGACTGCCTTGAAAACTAAACGAACATTGGATTAATTCATGATCTACCGACTTATCAGGTTAATTCGCAAAGAATTGCAGGCGATATTGGGTAGCAAGCAAGGGCGCATGATGTTGATGGTGCCAGTGATTTTGCAGACGGCGATTTTTCCGTTTGCTGCTACCTTGGAAGTAAAAAATGCCAGCCTGGCGATTTACAATCAGGACGATGGCGTGGCAGGGCGTGAACTGATAGAGCGCTTATCGCACGCGGCTGCATTTACTCACATCATCATGGTGCATAGTCAGGACGAATTGAATCATACGATAGATACGCAAAGCGCTTTGCTTGCAGTGGTTGTGCCAATGAATTTGTCGCGTGATCTGACTACCAATCGACCCGCTAAAGTGCAGATGATTGTTGATGGTCGTCGTTCGAATAGCGGTCAGATTGCTAGCGCTTATGCGTTGCAAGTCATCAATGATTATGGTGTTGAAGTCGGTGTAAAACCAGCCGCCAACATACAGATCAGAAATTTATATAACCCGAATCTTGAATACAAGTGGCATGTCTTGCCCAGTCTGGTGGCGATTATTACCACCATTGGGTGTTTGATTGTTACTGCTTTATCGGTCGCGCGAGAACGCGAAGAAGGTACCTTTGATCAACTGCTCGTCTCTCCACTGACGCCTGCTTACATTATGGCAGGTAAAGCGATTCCCGGCGTAATGGTAGCGTGCGTCCAAGGCAGTTTTATTGCTTCGGTCGCTCATTGGATTTACGGTGTTCCCTTCACTGGGTCCTTGTGTTTGCTGTTGGCCGGGATGGTTGGCTATGGTCTTGCTCTGGCTGGTGTCGGCTTATTTATTTCATCCATTTCATCGACCCAACAGCAAGCGTTTTTAGGTGTGTTTTGTTTTATGACGCCGGCCGTGATGTTGTCGGGTTATGTTGCACCGATTGAAAATATGCCTGTGGTCTTGCAATGGATAGCGCATATGAATCCATTGACCTACTTTATTTTGATTTTGAAGGGGGTTTTTCTAAAAGGTTTAGGTTTTGCTGGTGCGTGGGCTTATATCTGGCCTTTGTTGGTGATTGCATTGACCAGCCTGACTTCTGCATTGTATTTATTCCGTCGGCATATTGCTTGATGAGATGCATTGACCTCGCCTGCCGAATTTGTTTATAGATGAGAAAATCATGAAAAAAAATGTGACCGCCCTCAGTATCATTGGTGTTTCTTGGTTGATGGCAGCTTGTAACGCCGTAGGGCCAAATTATTCTTCGCCAGAAAATCATTTACCCTCGAGCTTCAGTATGACCAGTAATGGAACGCAAGAACTGAGCACTTGGTGGAAAAGTTTTGGCGACGCTGATTTGAATGCATTAGTTGAGCATGCGTTGGCAAACAATCCTGACATCGCAGCCGCGGAGGCGAGATTGCGTCAGGCTCGTGCTTTGCAAGGCATACAGGATGCTGCTACCGGTCCGACTTTGGAAGCTGCTGGACGTGTTTCAAAAGATAAACTCAGTCAGAATAGCGAACAGTTTGCCAATGTGCCATTAAAGCATCCCTTGCTAGAATTTACTAATCGTCAGATTGGCTTTGATGCGTCTTGGGAAATTGATTTATGGGGACATCAGCAAAGAATATCGGAAAGTGGACTAGCCAAAGTGCAGGCTACAGCAGAACGTCTGCAAGATGTGCGTATCGTCTTAATGGCTGAGGTGGGGCGCAATTACATTGAGTTGCGGGCAGCGCAGCAGCGGTTTCATATTGCGACCTCGAATTTGCATAATTATGAAGAGTCATTGCGTTTGACGCAATTTGCTCAGAGGCATGGCGAAGCGAGTCAGTTAGACGTACTAAAGTCGCAAGCCTTGCGCGATAACTATCTGGCGACCCTGCCAACTTTGCAGCAAATGATGCGACAAAATATTGTTGCGCTCAGTAACTTAACGACATGGCCAGTGGAAGACCTGGAGCAACGATTAGGTACCCCAAAAGCATTAATGTCTGTACCGCAAACGCCGGCGATTGGTATTCCTGCGGATTTGTTACTGCGTCGCCCGGATGTACGTGCCATAGAGCGCGATTTAGCTGCTGCTAGTGCTGACGTCGGCGTCGCCGTTAGCGACTTATATCCGCGGTTCTCGCTGGTCGGTAATGCAGGTTGGGCATCAATACAGTCATCAAGCTTGTTGGACGCCGCCAGCCGCACCTGGAGTATTGGGCCGCAATTTTCACTACCGATTTTTAATGGAAGGCGTTTACAAAATCAGGTCAAAGCGAATCAGGCTGCTTTTGATGTGGCGTCGGATAATTATAAAAAGTCAATTTTAAATGCTATTGGGGACGTAGAGATTGCCTTGTCGCGGGTGAGTCGTAATGAGGAAAGTCGGCGTCAGTTATTAACCGCACTTGATCAGCAACAGCAGACGCTGGTGAAAACGCAGCGGCAATTAGCGCTTGGAGAAGTCAGTCAATTCAATGTGCTGGAAACGCAGAAGATAATTGCAGTTGAACAAGATCAAATTGTACAGACACAAATGCAAAGCCTGAGTGGATTGATTGCACTTTATAAAGCCGTTGGTGGTGGTTGGAATCAGTGAATTTTGTTGTTCGTTTTTTTGCGGTGTGCTAAAGCAACGCTTTTTGGCAGAAAATGAAGTAAAGCTGTGACCTTAAAGCTAAATCTTGTTACCTCTCGGCAAAAAAATGTTAATTTATTCTGGACATGGTAGACAGTGTCCGGATTTGATCTAAATTGAGTTTCAGGTTGATGACTTATTCAAACCCTTACTGAATTCGAATTGATCCGAAAGTCGCTGTCTTTCTTGGGTAAGCTACGAAAAATAGCCACTGCACGTAAATCACTTTTAACTGTCTGTCTATTTGGTCGGATGGTAGTGACTTGATTTGCCTGCCAGAAATGGACGAACATGAGACGATACTGCACACGTATTTCTCGCTTTAAGAGCGTGAGCGATGGTTTTGCTTTTTTAGTACTTCTTTGCCTGACTGCCTTTTCGGCCGCGCAAGACTTGACGATTTACACAGAAGATTGGCCTCCGATTAATTTTAAAACTGTCAATGCAATCGATGGTATGGCTGTTGATCTTGTGCGTGCATTGCAGTCTCGCATCGGCGTAAGCCAAGAAATTCATCTAGTGCCTTGGGCTCGGGGTTATAAAGCTGTATTGGAAGAACCTAATGTCATGTTGTTTAGCGTTGGTCGCACACCAGAACGCGAAAAATTAATGCGCTTATTAGGACCGATTGCGATTTCGGATACCGTGCTCTATACCAGAAAGGGAAGTGCAGAACGTCTGCGCTCACTACGTGATGGTATTTATGCTTTACCAGTTGGCGCGTATCGCAGCAGTATCTTTGTTGATGTCGCCAGAAAAAAAGGATTTCAACATATAGAGCAGGCGAATTCACCGCAAATTGAAGCAAATATGTTGCTAGCTGGTCGTTTTGATATGTTGGTTGAAAGTAGTGTCGCGATCAATCAAATACTCAAGGGAATCGGTCATACGAGTGGTGAAATAGAAAAGGTCGCTGTACTTGATAGCCTTGAGCTCTATCTGGCATTCTCACTGAATACTTCTCCTGAGATTTTAAACGCATGGGAAAGCGCCTTGCGTGCTGCCAAAAAAGACGGCAGCTTTCAAAAAATTTATCAAAAATGGTTTCCTGATGAGATGCCTCCAATGGACGTGCAAAGGTTAGGTCCTGCAGATCGTTTGTGAAATAGTAAGTAATTAACGAGTTATTTAACGAGTTATTTTTGATTCGTAGATTGCAGATTAAAATTTATTTTTGGATAAAATTTTTCCAGATTTTGATTACTCACAACGTGAATAATTGTTAATGCAGGGAAAGTGTTTTTCTCCGCGTGATATGCTTTCGCTAACTGGATTTCTCGCGCGACAAGCATTTCAATTCATGCATTCTCATGTGTGTAATAAGTCTTCAAATTAATTAAGTTGCATGGCATTCGTTAAACCTTATCAATGACCTCGTGAAAAAGTTGCAATAGCTGGAAGTTGAGGCTAACTTGATTGAGATGCAGTCTATTTTTCTTCGGTAGACCGATGGTGCATACTGTGCAATACAACCTTAGAAAATGCATGACAATGTCATACGTGTTTTAAATTAAAGTTTAACGAGCTCTTGCTCCTTGAAAGAATTGTTCCACCTTGCTTTTGTTAGGAAGCTAATTGGCTGGTCGCTTATTCGTTTCATTGTGCGCTAAAAAATATCATTATTAAAAAATTCATTTCAATTTTTTGTGTAGAACATTTGTACAAAAATTGACGGATTGTTTTTCATTTTAGGGAGTAGGTATGACTTCGTTGTCATTGCGTCAAAAACTCATCGCTATCTGTGTTTCAACGATGATACTGGGCATGGTTGCAGTTGTTTTTACGAATTTCTTCACAACCAAATCGCGTATTCTCGAATCGATCAATGCGCAAATGTCTCAACTCTCGCAAAAGAGCGCCACGAGTATTGCTGATTGGGCAAAATCTCAAAAGACAGTGGTTTCCTCTTTGAAGCTTGCAGTAGAGTCACCAGATCCTTTGCCAGCAGTGAAGGCGGCGCAAATGGCTGGTGGCTTTGACCTCTCTTATATTGGCTATGCCGACAAACATTTTGTGTTTTCTGAAGAGCGCAAGCGTGCCGCTGATTATGATCCGACTGCCCGGCCTTGGTACAAAAAAGCGTCACAAATATCAGGCCCTGTTTTGACAGCACCATACGCAAGTGCTAGTACCGGAAAACTTCTTGTGACATTTGCTGAAGCTATCGGCGTAACGGGGCAAACCACTGCTGTGGTCGCTTCAGATGTGTTGCTTGACTCTGTGATTGCCAACGTAAACGCAATTAAACCAACACCAGAAAGCTTTGCGTTTCTGGTTGATAAAAGTAAAGAAAATATTATTGCTCATCCAAATAAGGATTTGATCTTAAAGCCACTGAAGGATTTGGACGCGAGCCTGACTCTGGATAACTTGCAGGAAAATATCAAATCTGGTGGCGGTAAAGCAACGCATCTGAATGGGCGCGATGGCTTACTCTATACAATACCGGTCGATGGTACTGATTGGCTGCTTGTTATTGTCTTAGATAAGGCAGAAGCAACGCAGGTGTTGGGTGCTTTATTGGTTTCATCGGCAATCACAGCTATCGTGCTCTCGATTGCTGCCGTATTGCTCCTGACCTTCTTGATTACGCAGTCATTAAAACGCATGGAAGCTGTTCGTGATGCCATGATTGATATCGCGTCAGGTGACGGTGATCTCACACGTCGTCTGGATGCGGATGGAACGGATGAGCTGGCGCAGATCTCCGGTGCATTTAATCGTTTTGTCGATAAAATCGCCAAGGTATTATTTGAAATTCGCCATGCCAGTGAGTCGGTTAAAGGGGCATCAGGTGAAATTGCTGCTGGTAACGCCGATTTGTCCTCACGTACTGAAATGCAAGCAGGCTCACTCGAAGAAACCTCCAGCACCATGGAAGAGTTGACTTCCACTGTGAAGCAAAATGCGGAGAATGCTCGACAGGCAAATCAAATGGCATTGGCGGCGTCTTCTGTTGCCGTTTCTGGTGGTGAAGTTGTTGCCCGCGTAGTAGAAACGATGGGTTCGATTAAGGACAGTTCACGTAAAGTCGTCGATATTATTGGCGTGATTGATGGTATTGCGTTCCAGACCAATATTCTGGCTTTGAACGCAGCGGTGGAAGCAGCGAGAGCTGGTGAACAGGGACGTGGTTTTGCGGTAGTGGCTTCCGAAGTGCGTAATCTGGCACAACGTTCTGCTGGTGCTGCGAAAGAAATTAAAGAGTTAATTGGAGACTCAGTAGCCAAAGTGGATATTGGTAGTACCTTGGTCGATGACGCAGGTAAAAATATGGAAGAAATCGTCGCTGCGATCAAACGTGTCGCGGATATTATTTCTGAAATTGCTGCCGCTAGTGAAGAACAAAGTTCAGGGATCGGCGAGGTCAATGGTGCGATTTCTGACATGGATGATATGACGCAACAAAATGCCGCATTGGTTGAACAAGCGGCTGCCGCCGCGCAAAGCTTGCAACAACAAGCAATGAATCTGGCAAGTACGGTTGCGGTATTTAAACTCGATTAATTTCAATATTTATAAAAATCCCCATGATGATCTGTTCGTCAAGGGGATTTTTTTTGTCTATACTCAGTTTTTACTACCTGATTTTCTCAGTACTAGGTGGCTGGCGATACCTAATAAGATTCCCCAGCAAGCAGCGCCTAGTCCCAGTAGCGTCAAATTGGATGCGGTCACGATAAACGTGATCAGTGCAGCCTCCCTTTCTTCTGGCTCTGCCATGGCGTTGACTAAGCCATTCTGTATTGCACCCAACAAAGCGAGCCCGGCCACGGTGCTGACCAGTGCATGCGGCAACAGTAAAAATAAATCCTTAAGTGAGCCAGCAAAACACCCGATCAATACATAAAAGATGCCACAAGCGACGCCTGCTATCCAACGCTTTTCTCTCTTTTGATGTGCCTCTGATCCAGTGCAGATGGCGGCAGTAATTGCCGCCAGATTGATGCCATGCGCACCAAAAGGCGCGAATATCAAACTGGTAAAACCGGTAACACTGATTAACTTGCTGACGGGCACTTTGTCGAAACCAGCTGCTCGCAAAACGGCAATACCTGGAACCTGTTGACCCGTCAAACACAAAACAGCTAAAGGTATGGCCAGGCTAATGATCGCTTTGACAGAGAATTCAGGGGTGCTCCAGATTGGTTTTGTGAGAGCGAAGTGCCAGACGGATTCAGTTGTGAGCTTAGCTGCTTGATTGTCCCAGTCAACTATTCCCCAGACTACGACACCTGTCATGAGCGTTAACACGACCGCGTAACGTGCAGATTGACGTTTGTATGCGAGGTAGGCAAAGAACATGATTGCTGTCAGCCAGGGTGCTCCTTTGCTTTCGCTATGCGTATTAGCAAATACCTCCACGCCAAATCTGAATAAAATGCCGGCTAGCATGGCGGCACACAGGCTCTTCGGTATTGCTGACATTAATCTATTGAAAGCTCCCGTCGCGCCAATAAGAAAGGTGATCGCTGCCGCAACAAGGTATGCGCCAATAGCTTGATTGTAGGGGACGGTCATCAGTCCAGTAACTAATAGTGCGGCACCTGGCGTATTCCACGCACAAATAACAGGAGTTTTGTAGCGGTAACTTAATCCTATGCTACAGATACCAGATCCAATCGATACTGCCCATAACCACGAACTACTGAGATCTTTACTTAAGTGTGCTGCTTGTGCCGCTTGCACCATCAACAGCATGGGGCCTGCGTAAGAAATTAAGACAGCAATCAGTCCCGCGAGAATGGCCGGAAAATAATCCGTGGCCAAATCGGAGAATGGCTGGTTGGTCTTGCCAAGATCAGATGAGAGGGGGGAGGTAGGTGTTTTCATGCACTTAGTATAGAGTCCGTTCAGACAGCATTTGCGTACAGTCTGTGTCTGCTTTATGCTATACAGATTGCTATATATTGGATTTGTTATGCAGCACAATTATCGAAAAATTGCGGAACAGTTAAATCAGCTTATTCGCACGCATCAATATCAAATTGGTGAGCGTCTGCCATCGGTACGTACATTCGCTAATCAGCATCACGTCAGTGTTTCTACCGTACTTCGTTGCTATCGCTATCTTGAAAGCCTTGGCATGATTGAGGCACGGGCGAAGTCAGGCATGTATGTCGCGGATTGGAAAGTGAGGCATTCGAGCATTTTGGGTGAAAAATCTGCCCGAAAAATGCCGTCTGAAATGCGGGTAATAGAATTCGATAAGCTGCGTTCTTTACAGCACCGAATGACGGAACTGTACTCATTGACTGATCAGCCTCTGCAGTTGCGTTTGCATCTCGCCAGTGCTGCACCAGAATGGTACCCAACCAAAGAAATGTCAAAAATCGCACAAACGATACTCAGGCAATGTCCGGAGATGTTGGGCGAATATCCGACAGGAACTGGCTTAGCTGCATTGAAAGAGCAGTTGGTCCATTGGCTTGCGACCTTTAGTCTTGATGTGCAAACATCGGAATTGCTAATCACCAATGGTAGTACCGAGGCGCTTAGTGTAGCTTTGCGCGCAGTCGCGCAAGCGGGAGACGCGATTGTGGTTGAGTCACCGGTCTATTTTGGTTTGTTGCAAGTGATAGAAAATCTCGGTATGAAAGCGATTGCTGTGCCTTGTATTGAAGATCAGGGCATGAGTATGGAGGCACTTGAGTATGTGCTGGAGCACCAAACCGGTCTTAAAGCGATCGTCGTCATGCCGAATTTTCAGAATCCCCTGGGTTGTACCATGCCAGATAAAAATAAAAAGCATTTGTTGCGACTGGCTGAACAATATGATCTAGCCGTCATTGAAGACGATGTTTTTGCTGATTTGTCGCCACACAATGAGCGCCCACGACCTATGAAAGCATGGGATAAGCATGGTCGGGTGATTTATTGTGGCTCATGTAGCAAGAGTATGGCACCAGGTTTTAAAGTTGGTTGGGTTGCAGGTGGTCGTCATCATGCAAAGATCGCGTCTTTAAAGCTAAGTCATTCCTTGGTAACGCCCTTGTTTGAACAGGCAGTGCTGGCAGAATTCATGCAAACTGGTGCGTTGCATGCGCACTTAAGAAAATTACGAGAACGTTTGGCGGCGAATATTCCAGCCGCGACCGTGGCTTTGCAAACCTATTTCCCCCTCGGCACACGAATAGTGAGTAGTGCCGGAGGATGGTGGGTTTGGATCGCTTTGCCGCAACAGATTGATGCATTGGTATTGTTGCGACGTGCCGTTGCGATGGGTTTGTCATTTACGCCTGGTTCATTATTTTCGAACTCAGAAAAATTCTCACATTATTTGCGCTTGAATATCGCTCAACCATGGGGGAGCGAGATGGAGTCCGGTATGAAATTACTGGGGGCATTAGTTCACGAACTGGCTCAATAAGCTGCATTTTATTGGTGCTCAGAATTAATTTTCAATTTGCTCTAAAATTGCCGCCACTCTTCAATCAAAAGCATGAGGCTGGTAATTTCAAACCAGCCTGACGTCTATTGTTGGAAGTTCATTGTTATGGGAATTCAAGCTTCCCCAAATCGAGGTCAGTAATGCAATCATCAACAGCAAATTCGGATGCAACAAGGTCGAAATTAATTCCCACCTCATCAGACAATTCAGCCCTCAGTCACGAATTACCGCTGATTAGTACCTGGATGACTTTTTTAATTGCCACTGCCTGTGGCTTGATTGTGGCCAATCTATATTATGCACAGCCGTTGATTGGACCCATCAGTCAGGCATTGGGGCTGGACCCGAAAGCCTCGGGTTTGATCGTGACCTTAACGCAAATTGGGTATGGGCTGGGATTGTTGCTGATAGTTCCGCTCGGTGATTTGATTGAAAATCGCAAGCTCATTCTTGGTACCATGGTGCTCGGTACCTTGGCACTATTGTGTGCTGCGACTGCCAGTACGCCTCTGGTATTCTTGACTGCCGCTTTTTGCATTGGAGTCGGATCGGTCGCGGTCCAGATATTGGTTCCATTAGCTGCCCATATGGCGCCGGAGGCATTTCGCGGTCGTGTAGTTGGTAATGTTATGAGTGGTTTGATGATGGGTATCATGCTGGCACGGCCTGTCGCTGGTTTTATCACGCAAATATCGTCATGGCATGTGGTGTTTTATGTGTCGACCATTGTAATGATCGTATTGGCGCTGGTCTTGTCTAAGGCCTTGCCGCAACGCCTTCCAGTAGCGAAATTGCGTTATAGCGAATTACTCAAATCCATGTGGCATTTGGCACTGCATACACCGCCTTTGCGTCGTCGCTCGATTTATCATGCGCTTATGTTTGCTAGTTTTAGCATGTTTTGGACAACGACGCCATTGTTGTTGGCAGGCCCAGAATTCCATTTATCACAAGCAGATATTGCGCTATTTGCTTTAGCAGGTGTCGCTGGAGCAATCGCGTCGCCGATCGCAGGTAGGGTCGCTGATAAAGGCTGGACACGGCCTGCGACTGCTGTCGCGATGCTGTGTGCTGCTACAGCGTTTTTGCTGACACATCTTGCACCTTATGGTTCACATTGGGCCTTGGGTCTATTGGTTGCCGCGGCAATTTTGTTGGACTTTGGCGTCGCTGGTAATCTGACTTTGGGGCAGCGTACTATTTTTTCGTTAGGGGCAGAACATCGCTCACGCCTCAATGGCATCTATATGGCGACTTTCTTCATGGGTGGTGCTGCCGGTTCCGCAATCGGTGCCTGGGCCTTTGCTTACGGCGGATGGTGGTTGGCTTCTTGTTTCGGTTTTTGTTTACCGGTTCTAGGTTTATTATATTTTCTTTCTGAGCCTAAACAGTAATGGTAGGCTTAGCTCTAATGTTGCGATGCTAAAGGCTGATGCAACGACCGCGGCGCGCGTTGCTGAGGCCAAAGTGGATGGCGTGACCCTAAATGCTTGTCAAAATTCGATGGTTGGCATGAAACTTAAACCAGAAGATATGAACCCGGTAGTGACTTTCGTGCCGTCTGGTGCTGGCGAGATTGTCAAGAAACAGCATGTGGGATATAGCTATTTCCGCCCGTGAATTTGCCACGTAATGACTGCTGTTGATCATAAGAAAAGTTTAGAAATGGCAAAATATTGGGTGGAATCTAATCCCATGCAAATTCTGGAATTTTTCCAAGACCTTTAAACACTGGTTTAGAGAACCAATATCCCTGCATCAATTCGATACCTGAACTCCGTAAGAAATCTCGTTCCGCGCGGGTTTCTATTCCCTCTGCAAGTACCTTGATATTTAATGACTTACAAATGTGTACTATGCCACTTACAATAGCTTGTCTCGGCCGATTGGTATCGATACCTCGCACTAAATCCATATCAATTTTGACGATATCTGGTTGATACTCTGATAGTAAATTTAATCCTGCGTAACCAGCGCCAAAGTCATCAATCGCTGTATGAAACCCAAATCTTCGGTATTCCTTAAAGATATTGACTAAATGCGGGCGATCCTCGACACGTTCGCCTTCGGTTACTTCGAAAATGATCTTCTCGATTGGAAAATTAAATTTTTTTGCTGCCTCAAAAGTACTTCGAATACATACTTCCGGGCGATAGACTGCATTCGGCAAAAAATTAATGGAAAGAAACTCCTGCATGTTTAGCCGTGCAGCACCTTCTACCGCTTTGGAACGACAAAGTTGGTCAAAACGGTATCTATTATTATCGTTAATTTTAGCCAGAATACTAGCCGCAGACTCGCCATTTGGTCCGCGCACCAAAGCCTCATATGCATAAATATTCCGTGTGGCAAGATTCACGATAGGTTGGTACGCATATTCAAACTCGAACTCAAACGGTTCATCATTACGACAAGCAGTGCATACGTTGGTCTCCGCCGCATCATGTGTAAGACTGTCTGCTTTACCTCGATATGCCGTATTTTCATGAATTTGAATCATTGAAGCCTCACTAAATTTTCCAATAGAGCCAATATAGTTGATTTTAATTCTAGTTGCAGACTGA